>CALBZH010000767.1 GCA_937889795.1 uncultured Syntrophobacteraceae bacterium
GCCCAAGTCGGGCCAGCTCCATCACTTCGTTGAAAATGAAGGTTTCGGACGGCTTCGGAAACCACAGGATGACATAGGCGGTCCTGAGCAACCGCATCATACCTCCCCCGTTGGCGGGACCCTCGGAACACAACAGGAATCGGGTGGCACGAGCATTCGAGGCGAAACGCCACCCGTCCTGTCCGCCGACAAGCCTCTTCCACCACCCTCAAGCGTCCAACGGGATCCCACTATATCAGAAAAGGGCTTGTGTGCGGGTTTTTCGGAGAGGTACCCATGCAACGGTCTGATGGCTTTCTTCGCAGGAGCGACTGCCGGAAAAGGTCATGAGATCGTAGAATAGGGGGGACTCGATTCAAATCGAGCAGAACCTCGTCTTAGGCCGCGGGTAACAAATGAGCGTCCGGTCGACCACAATGGTAACGCCGCCTTCCACGGCGGCGAGGCGATACGGGCCGACCATGCTCGGCGCTGCATACGCCGCCGTGGAAGGCGGCGCTACCGAAACGGGCTCAGGATAGCGTAGCTATCCCAACGTTGCTTTTCAGCGGGCGCGGATTTTTCCGATCCGCTGCAAGAGCCCGGTTAGAGCCTATGCTTGAAATGGCACCAAAGAGGAACCATAATGAAACCAAAAAGGAGGTGCCCATGCCTGCGCTGACCATAAAGAATATGCCGGATGACCTTTACCAGAAACTGAAAGACGCCGCCCAGGCTCACCGCCGTAGTCTCAACAGCGAAATCATTTATTGTCTTGAGACGGTGCTGACCCCGCGCAAGATGCCCGTATCGGACCGGTTGCAGCGAGCGCGCAGTTTGCGACAGCAGGTCCCCTCTGGGAAAGTGACTCCGGCCGACATCGAAGATGCAATCGAACAGGGGCGGCCATGATTGTCGTTGATACCAATGTTCTGGCTTCCCTGTATTTGCCTACGGACTATACAGCAAAAGCCGAAGATCTTCTGCAGCACGACCCGGAATGGGTGGCACCAACCCTTTGGCGCAGCGAGTTTCGAAATGTCTTGGCGTTGTATCGACGCAGGAAGCTGTTGACATTGGACCAGGCCCTGGCCATTCAGACCGAAGCAGAATCGCTGCTACGCGAAAGCGAGTACATGGTCATTTCTGTCGACGTCTTGCAACTGGTGCAGCAAAGCAAGTGCTCGGCTTACGACTGCGAATTCGTGGCCCTGGCACAAAGCCTCAGCGTGCCGTTGATCACGATGGACAAGCAAATTCTCAATGACTTTCCCACCATCGCCAAACCGTTATAACCCCTTCCGCATAGGCTCTAACCTGTAATTGAGCAGGCCTGTTGTTCTTCGGGACGTGGGATGAGGCGTCTACAGCCGAGGTGATCAGCGAGATCGGGTCTACGGGCACGTGGAAAGAGCTGACTACTCCATCATCCTGATATCGCAGTTTATTTTAGGCGCAGAGCCGTTGCAAGGGGATTCCGACACGATGGATGATCTTTCTGTTGAGCACCCCCATCGGCAAGATATCCAAAAACTGTTGTTCTCCGCAGGCACAGCTTCACGGAGGGAGAGACCGCCGCAGGAAGTTGCGGTTCCCTTCCAGGGGGGCATCGAGCACACACCCGCATGGCTTATTGCTTCAGACGAATCGACACGTGCCACGAGGCGTTTGAGAAAGCCAGTGTGACCGTAAGCCCCTGGCTGACTCTGTACCCTTCATGCAAAGGATTGCGTGGCCGAGATGGCAGGTGATTGGAATCGTCCGGGCTGACTTCCAGGGCATCTGGCCCTAACCGAAAATGCTCGCCACCGGGATGTGTTGACGGCTTTCCAGACATGGGCTATTCCAATTGGCTCCAAGGTCAATCGTTGATGGCGCCGTCGGAGATTCCTGGCGAACTGCAGCAGGCGGCTGCCTCATGGCGGTTGCGGCTTAGCATGCGGGAGGGCGGATCGAGCGACCGTTGCGATGCCGATGATTTCCTGCTCCCTCACAAGGAGGCAACGACCTGGTTTGGGCACACATCTTCTGTTCTCTCTGGGGTTACTGCTGGTGGGCGGTTTGGGGCTGGCTCTGCTCGGCAGGAAGAGTCCGCGTGCCGACAGAACCGGCTCCGGTGGTGCAGTGGAGGCCGCGTGGCCAAAAGTGAGCGTGATTGTTCCAGCGACCGGGGCGGATCCGGGCATGGGGGCATCGTTGCGGTCTCTTCTGAGCCAGTGGTATCCGTCTTTCGAGGTGATCCTGGTGACTCGGGACATGGAAGACCCGGCTGCGTCGCTCATCCTCGAGGCAATCGATGGATGCCCCTTTGCGCGGCATCTGTGCAGCGGGAGGGCCACCGAGTGCGGGCAGAAGAACTTCAATCTGCTGGCAGGGGTGAGGGAAGCCTGCCCGGAGAGCGCGATCCTGGTGTTCTGTGACAGCGTTCGCGTGGCGCCGCCTGACTGGCTGCGGGCTTTGGTGGCATCCATTGCTCGAAAGCGCGCGGTGCTCACCACGGGGTACCACCACATCATCCCGAAAGACCATGGAACGGCCACGATCGGACGGGCTCTCACCGTCACGGTGATGCATCTGTTCCAACGGATTCCGTGGGTTACTCAGCCGTGGGGGGGCGCCGTCGCGTTCGAGCGAAGCACCTTTTCTGCACTGGGAATCCCTGAATTCTGGGCCGAGCAGGTCGTCGACGACATGTCCCTGGCACCGATTCTCAGGAGGAAGGGGGTCAGAGCGAAGCTGGTGCCGACTCCGTGGCTGGATACACCGCTGGCCGCCGAGACTGCTTCAGGGTGGAGTCGATGGCTTGCCCGGCAGATCTTTTATCTCAAGGTTTCGTTAGCCGGCAGTTGGATCGCGATCGGGGTGGTCCTCTACCACCTGGCGGCCATGGTGGTCCTTGCGGCCACTCGGAGTGTTGCCTGCCTGTTGGGCTGGATCCCCGCCGGCGACGGCCTGATCGCCTTCGGGTTTCTGGGCGCGCTCGGATTGCTGGGAGTGATCTTGAGGGCTCTCCACCCCAATCCCGGCCCATGGAAGCCCTGGCTCCTAGCCGCCTACGCCGCCCCCTTGATCGCCGCCTGGTCGCATGCCAAGACCCTTTTCACACTGAAGATCGACTGGCGGGGAATCACCTACGAGGTCGACTGGCGCGGAAGAGTCACGAACATCGAAGAACGCCCGTAGGCACGGCGCGAATTCTCGAAATCGATCGGAGGACGTCGGGTTGAAAATCCGACCTACCGCCCTGCCGATACCCACGCGTGCCGAGAAGTGACCGCCTGCTTCTGCCAAGTCTTCATATACCGGCCAAGTCTTCAGCGTTTTCTCGCCGTGATCGTGAGGCGCGTTCCTGTTCTGGTCGTCACGACTCCCGTTATCTCCCTCTCATTGACCAGCTTGCCAACAAAACGATGGCCCGAGTGATGCGAGGCCTCCAGCACATCCCCTTCGATCGTGCCCGTGAAATGATAAATCCACACCTCACGCAACGGCTGCCTGACAAACAGCACTCACCGAACGGTCTGGCCGGTCTGCTCCACTTCCGCGACGGCCTCGGCGAGGAGGTATCGTGATTCCCAAATTTCGGAGGCCTCGGCACCTGTGATGTGGGGTCCGAACATACAGCAGACCAGCACCAACCAAACGAGACCAATCCGTTTATGTTTCACGAAAGCATCCTTTCTTCACACGGAGAACCGCCGTGTTTCACTCCATTGAGCCAGCCAAGCAACCGGACTAATGTCTCTGGCGCCCGAGGCACTCTCGGATTCTTGCTGCAATTGCAGCTGGTTGCGAGGACCGGTGCAATCCGAGCTTAATCAGGAGGAAATTGACTCCCGAGGTATGCCGCCAGTACGGCTTGGGGATGCGCAGCAACTTGCCCACTCGTGTCAGCACCTTCGTAAACGGCAGCAAGCGCTCGATCGTGCCCAGCACCACTTCAGGATGGGTCGCGGTGAGCTGAGTGAGCGCCGCAAGGGTTTCGTCCAAGTCCAGCTGTGGGGATACGTACCACAGCTGCTCCAGAGGATTGCTCCCCCGATGGATCAATCCCTCCTCCCATGCGAGCCTCCAGAGCTTTGTTGCAGGATAGAGGCGAACACCCAGGAAGAAGTGGGCGATGTGATACGGTCCCCTCCGCCCTCCCGTCAGGTATCGTGTGACGAAATCCAGGGTTTCATGAACCGTGTCCCGGTTTTCCCCGGGTCCGCCAAGGAGAAAATACCAAAAGACCGTGAAGCGTGACCGGTTGACGGCTTCGGTGGCGTGGATCAGGACATCCTTGTCGAACCCCTTCTGGTAGCTGGTCAGCATCGCATCCGACGCCGACTCGGGGCTCATCATGAAGGAGCGAAATCCCGCCCGCCACATCAGATCCAGGATTCCCTGATCCAGGCAACGAGGACTCACCCCCATGGCCGTCAGATTCGCCTTCCACGGCCGTCGAATGAGCCCCTCGAGGAGCGCCACGCAGTGATCCACGGGGGCATTGAAGACAGAATCCACGAATTCGAAGGTATCCGGTTTGAACCGACGGTAGGCTTCCTCGATTTCCTCAATCACGTCTTCGGGGTCTCGCAATTTCAGAGTCTGCCCCTCCAGGACCTGGTTGTACGTGCAATAGATGCAACGTTGCGGACACCCTCGCTTGGTTTGAATGGGGTAACTGCCGCCTATCTTGCGGTAGGGCTCCAGATCGATCCAGCGCGAAGCTCCCGAGTGGCCGAAGGAGGAGTCCGTCATCCGAGGCGGTGTCAAATGAAACCCTTCGGTCTCGATCCAGCCAACGCCGGGAATCTCACCCATGATCCCTGGCGAACCGCCATTTTCCAAGGCCTTCAAGAGGGCGACAAAACTGGTCTCCCCTTCGGATACGACAATGTAGTCCGCCTCGAGCAGCCGCAGAACCTCCTCGGGACAAAGACTCGCCCCGGACCCGCCCAGCACGATGACCCCTTGGGAGATTTCTCTAACATACCGAACAAGCTGGGCCACCTCCGGCAGGTAGGAGACCGGGTGGAGCAGATTGCAGTTGTCGAGGTTGCGTATGGAAAACCCAATGACGTCCGGGACAAAGCGCTTCATTTCAGCTTCAAGCGCCCCCCGGGCGTCGTGCTTGAAACAGAGGTCCAATGCACGGACCTCATGCCCTGCGTCTTGGGCCGCTTTGGCGACGTAGAACATCCCGATCGGCGGCGCCGCCAGGATGTCACCCTTGAGATTGCTGTTCACGAGCAGAACGCGCAGAGGCTCCTCCATGGATTACCACCGGATCAAAGCTCCTTCCGATAGATCCGGTAACGTTTGTAGGGCTGCCCGCCCCCTTCCTCATAGAGCAGGTTGATGGCGTCATTATCCTCCAAATTCCAGCCAAGCTCCAGAGTGCGAAACTGCTTTTTCGCGCGCAGAACCTGCATCAGATGATCAAAGATCACGAAGGGGGCGCCCATCTGGCGATATGCCGGCTTTACGCCAAGCATCAGCCCACGCATGCCGGTCACCTCGGCCCAATGAAGGTGCTTCCTGATCAGGGCCACCAAGCCCCCCGTACCGTTGAATCGTTTCAGGAGAGGGTTGATGTCGGGCAGGATCAGGCAGACGCCGATGGCCTCCTCCCCGTCATAAAGGAAGAAGCCCAGGTCCGGGTCAAAGATATAGGCCATTTCCCGAGCAGACACTTCGAGCTCGTCATCCGTCATGGGCACGAAGCCCCAGTTCTCCGCCCAGCACTCCATGTAGATGCGGTTCATCAACCGCACTTCCGCCCCAAAGCGCTTGGGGTCCATGTGCCGGATGGTCATGTCTCCCTTCTGGGACAGTTTTTGGGCCATGTCGCGCACCCAAGCGGGCGGCTCGTAATCGCGGGTGAACCGATAGGCGAGGAGATCTTTTTCCTTCCGGAAGCCGCAGAAGTGGGCCAATTCCATGTAGTAGGGCGGGTTGTACGGCATCATGAGACTGGGAGGGGAGTCGAAGCCTTGAACGAGTAGCCCGACCTCGTAATTGGTGGAAGGATTGAGCGGCCCCCTGAAGAAGCTCATGCCTTTGGATCGCGCCCAGCCTTCCGCCGCGCGAAAAAGCGCCGCGGCCACTTCCGGATCGCGGGTGCATTCGAAGAATCCCCACGCCCCCATCCTTTCTCCATGGTACCGGTTGTAATTCCCGTCCACAATGGCCGCGATCCGGCCCACCGGCTCCGAGCCACGGGTCGCCAGGAAAAGCTCCCGTTCGGAGCATTTCCAAAAGGGGTGCTTCCTCGGGGTGAGCAGGGTAGCAAGGGAGGATCTGATGGGCGGGATCCAGTTCGGATCGCTTTGATAAATGCTCCAGGGCAGCTCGATGAATGCTTTGAGATCCGCTCGTCGAGTGACGGGTCTCACCTCCAGACTGCTCATACGCCTCCTCTGGCCTCCTGGAACATTGCGGTTGTAAGAGGCGACAGGCAACAAACAGGCATCCTGTAGCCCATGACGGCAGCGGTGCCTTCCACGGCGGCGCCCGAAGATGCTCCATCGCGTCCGCACCGCCACGCCGCCATGGAAGGCACCGCACCCGCAACGTGCTTGCGACCATCTCCTTAGGGTTCCTTGTCAGAAGGAGCCAGTGCCAACGCCAGCCAGCCGGCCCCCTCCCGGGACAGCCAAACCGGGCACGTAAGGCCCACCCGCACCTGGAACACGCACTCTCCTCCCGCCCCGCGCTGCACGGAGAGAACCCGTACGTCACGGGGGTCGATGCCGTGAAAGCCGATGCCCACGGCCTTGACCGCAGCCTCTTTCATGGCCCAGATCCCGGCCGCCGCCAGGGGGAGATCGTGCCCGATGCAGTCGGTGACGAGGGCGAGCTCCTCGCTTCCGAAAGCGCGGTGATAGGGATAGGGACCAGCAAACTCATCCCGGAGGACCACGTCGATGCCGACGTCCGGTCCTTGACTCACGGCTCCCCATAGGAGCCCAGAAGCGCGGCTCAAGGAAATCGCGGGACCGACCTCCCCATCAACAACCACCAGCGGTTGCCCCAAGGGGCTCCGGAGCACCGAGAGGTCCCTCCACCGTGCGCGGGATCTGCACTTGCCGTCAATCCTGGCTAGCCGATCGAGGAGACCCGCTGCAAGGCGCTCCTCCGCACCGGGGCCGGTGCGTGAGCACCCGTAGACCACCGTGAGCTTCATGAACCGCAAGTCCCGAAGCACCAGAGCGCTGCTTTGGAGGGGACCCGGTGCGGATCGGTTTTCAATGGTCGGGCTGTTCCGTGTTTGCGCACGGGCCGCTGCGCGGAGGGGCGTCATTCGGCAAACCATCTCATTTTCAGGCCGCGCAGGACCATAACGACACTCCCCTTTGCGTCCCTGGCCCTGGCGCTCCAGACGACACCCACGGAGTTTTCTTCACTAAGACGAGCCTCCAAGAAGAGCATCTCACCCGGCCTGCAGACTCGCGCAAAGCGCAGCTCGTCCAAACCCGCGGGGATCAGGTGCCTCATATCGTCCTCATCCCGCATGGGGAGATAGAACGTCACCAGATGCAGGAGCGCCTCGAGCAGGTAATTCGGGTACTGATAGCGGGCAGCGGAAACATTCGTGAAATCATGCGTCTCCGGATAGCGCATGCGGCCGCTGATGACGCCGGGGCCGCTTCCGTCGAGCGTCTCGATGACCCGGTAGCGCTGCTGCATGGCCGTCCGCTTGTCATACCATTCCTGGACCTCGGCCTGATCCATGGAGCGGGAATCGAGCTCCTCCGCCGCGACCGGGGGCATCTGCGGGCTTGCATCAAAAGCGCCATCCAGTCCCAGCAGCACCTGCCCCTGATAATTCACGGTCCACGAATCCAGCCGTCTTCCCGAAGGCGACAGGTCCGGGCTCGCGAGCGAGACGTCGCAGACAGCCGTGGCACCGTCGATTGTCTGCTTCCTGCATCGAAGCCGAGACTCCCGGAGAATCCCTGGAGGACAGTCGAGGATATTCTGAAAGCCCACATTCCGGATCCCCACCACGCGAAGATACGGCGTGAGAAGCCGAGCGGCCTCCATCATCGCCTCGACGGCCATGGTCCCGGAAACCAGCGGATGCTTGAGGAATTTGAAGGGCCGATGATCCTCAATCCAAAGGTCATGCTCCCGATCGAAAATCCTGACCGCCTCCAGCTCTCCCCTTCGTAGATCCAGCCGACTGACCCGGTCGATCATGGGAAAGCAGCGGTGCTCCCAAGCCACCGAGCCATGATGGGGCGGGCGGGGCGAAGATTCCGGCCCTGCGGGAACAATCAAGGTCTGCGTGACGAGCGGCACGACGCGGCCGAACATCACCCACGCCCGAGGGGTCGGCGCACCGATCAGCTCGCACATGACAAGCTCGGTCAGCTCATCCACATGGACGTAGGCGGATTCGATGCCCTTCAGCTTCATCAGCTCGCGAACCTCGGGATCATCGGCCATCCCCGCGCCTTCGATGGGCGGCAGCATGAGGGCCGTCGCCATGATCGAATCGCCGGACCGAGCCAGATCGCGAATGAGGGCGGACATGGCCCGGTTGGCGCCACAATAGCTGATCTGGCCCAGATTGCCCTGGATGCAGGCAATGGAGGAGAGCGCCATGATGAACCGAAGGCCATGACCACGGGCGGCCCGGTAAGCATGCCAAGCCCCCAGGAGCTTGACGCACATGACCGCGTCGAAGTCTTCCGGCGCGCTGAACGGAAGAAACGCGTCTTTCACGACCGCGGCCCCGTGGATAAGCCCGTCGATTCTCCCGAACCGTTCAACCACCTGGCGCACGGCCTGAGTGACCGCGTCGGGATCCGAAACGTCGCACGGCAGGTAGAGGACCTCCATGCCCAGTCGAGTCAATTCGGCAAGGTTCGCGGCCAACTCCCGCCCGGATGCCCCGGCGTCGTCCAATTTCGTTCGGCCCAGGATGGCCAGTCGAGGTCTGAATGGCGCCAGCGCGCGCGCCAAGTGATACGTGACGCCCCGGCCACCGCCCGTCACGAGAACCACGTCGCCCAGATCGGAAGAGCGTCGTGTAGGGAAAGAGTGTAGATCTCGGTGGTCG
>CALBZH010000768.1 GCA_937889795.1 uncultured Syntrophobacteraceae bacterium
ATCAGGATGTTGCAGGTATCGTGTCGGCAGTGTCCCGCCCTGTGAATCGTCCTATGATCGACCGGAGTGAGAGCCAGACGCAGTATAGCAGAGAGGGGTTCAAAGTCAACGCCGCCTGGGGGAGGCCCAAACAGGCTCGACACCCTGAGGAGTGGCGTCTCCAAAGGGGTTTTCACAGAATTCCCTTGCATTTCTCGGCGTCTTCGCTTAGCGTAGGAGCGGTTTTCATTGGGAGCGCTCCGGCTGGGCCGGGGCCCTTTTCCGCGCCAGCGACCGATCCGCTTCGCCAAAGCTCCCTATCCTGCGAGTGGGGATAATGCCGTGATTGTCCGCAATTGGATGGCGACCAACGTCGTAACCATCAAGAAGGAAGCTTCCATCCAGGAAGCGTTGTCCCTCATGAAGCAGGGCTCCATCCGCCATCTGCCGGTTGTGGATTCAACCAAGAATCTCATTGGGTGGGTGACCGACGCGGACCTGCGGGGGGTTCTGATCGCCTCCATGCTGGAAGAGCTCAGTCTTGAAGACGTGATGGTACGCAAGCCGGTCAGGACGCACCCGGAGGCCCCCATCGAGGAAGCGGCACGGCTCCTTCTCGAGAGAAAGATCGGTGGCCTGCCGGTCCTTGAAGGCGACAAGCTGGTGGGGGTCATCACGGTGGTCGATATTCTCTCCGCGTTCATCACCATCCTTGGAATGCTTGGCAATTCCTCCCGGCTGGACGTTAAGATCACTGCCGGGGCAGACCCCTTGGACGAGCTCACGCGCCTCGTCCATGATCACCAGGCCGAGGTTATCAGCATTTGTCATTTGCCAGTCGCCGAAGGAAAGGAGAGCGTTTATTCCTTCCGACTGAAGAAGTGTGATTTGGCTCCAATCGTATCCGCGCTGAAGAAGCGCGGTTTTGAAGTTGCTTCCTGACAAGTTCCTTCTCGGGTTCATCCGCCACTGCCCCAATGCCGATTCGCGGTGACGGACTTAGCTTGTTGCAGATTCTCCTCATCCTACTTCTAACTGGGCTCTGATGCGACCGCTCCTGTTCAACGTCCCTCTGCAAACGGACCGAGTTGTCTCGCCTCTTCTCTTTCACCCTGCAGTTCCGCTTGAGGCTTCATTCCACAAGAGAAGTACCGGACCGGGCGCGCCTTGCATTCCGTTCCAGGGAGTTTCAAAGACTCGTTGCGGGCTCGACGTGTCGTCTTTCGACACAGGCTTTCCAGACAATCAAGCCAAGCATGCAGAAAGGAGGTGCTGTTCACCAAGGTAAGCGGGAGCGTTGTCTTCCGTCTCTGCAGGAGAAGCGGCTCCTGCATGGACGTGGACGAAAACCGAAGAGACCCAGGAGATCCACCATCGCAAGGAGGGAACAAGGATGGGCAAGATACCCGAAAATTACTTACCCCCGAAGGACACCTGGCCTGAGTATTTGATTCCGGAAGAATTCGCCGATACCCCCACAAAGCTCAACATCGCGGACTTTCTGCTCGATCGACACGTTCGGGAAGGCAGGGGTGACAACGTCGCCATCAAGTTCATGGACAAGAGCATCACGTATGCCCAGCTCCAGCAGCAGGTCAACAAGTTCGGCAACGCTTTGAAGGAAGTGGGAGTCGAGCCCCAAGACCGCGTGGGGATCCGGTTGGTGAACTCCCCGCAAGCCATTGTTGCCATTTTTGCCATCGAAAAGATCGGCGCGATTCCCGTGCCGACTTCTCCTCTGTGGTCGCAGGAAGAAGTGGCCTTCGTGGCGAACAACGCCGAAATGAAATATTTCATCGTCAACGCGCCCCTCCTGGAAGCCGCGACGAAAGCCAAGCCCGACTTCAAGTTCGGGACGAAGATCATCGTCATCGGGGGCAAGGCGGACGAAGTCAAGGCCGCCGGCGACCTCGCTTTCGAGGAGATGCTGGAGAAGGGCTCCCCCAGCCTCGAAGCGACGATGCTGGATGCCTTCGACGTCGGCATCATGCTCTACACCTCCGGAACGACAGGGATGCCCAAGGGCTGCGTCCATTTCGTCCGGCCGGTCGTGATCGAAGCCAAGATCGTCAACAAGTACGTCTACAAGATGAAGCCGGGCGACACGCTGGGCGGAGCCGCTCCCGTGTCCTTTGCCGCCGGCTTCGGCACCTTCACGCTGCTGCCGTTTGAAGGCGGCGCGGCCATTTCGCTCATTCCCAAGTTCACCCCCACTGAAATGATGGAGCTCATCGGCAAGCACAAGATCACCGTGCTCACCGGTCTCCCGACGGCCTACCGGGGCCTCATGAAGTTCCCGGATTTCAAGAAGTACGACATCAGCTCGATCCGCATGTTCACTTCGGGCGGCGATGCGCTCGGCTCCGAGACCCTCGATGCGTGGCGGGCCCTCACCGGGCTGCCCATTTGGGAAGGCCTCGGCGGCACCGAGATGCTCCACCTCGTCACCTCCAACACCATGAATGCCGAGCCGGTCCCCAACTCCATCGGTAGAGCGCTCCCCGGTGTCGAGGTGCGCGTGGTTGATGCCGAAGGCAAGGACTGCAAGCCCGGCGAAATCGGCAGCATGCAGCTCAAGGGCGCTTCCGGAAGCCTCTACTGGAAGCCCTTTGAAGACAACGAGAAGCTGCTCAAATCCCAGAAGAAGGGTGTGGTCAACGGCTGGAACCAGATGGGCGATGCCGTCTACATGCAGGAAGATGGGAACATCTTCTTCGTCTCCCGCGAAGACGACATGATCAAGAGCTCCGGCTACCGCATCGGCCCTGCCGAAGTCGAGGAAGCCATCGCCAAGCACCCCGCCATCGCGGACGTGGGTGTCGTCGGTGTTCCCGATCCCGACAAGGGGCAGATCACCAAGGCGGTCATCGTGCTCAAGCCCGGCTTCGAGGGCGGCGAGAAGCTGAACGATGAGCTGAAAGAGTTCCTCAAGGAGCACATCGCCATCTACAAGCTCCCCAGAGTGTTCGAATATTTGGATGTGCTGCCTAGAACCCCCACGGGTAAGCTGCTGCGCCGCAAACTGCGCTAGCGGTTGCACGGACCGGCGGATTCTGTCGGCAGAATTTTTCGATCACACTACGACTTACCCCCGCCCCAAGCGGGGGTTTGTTTTTCAGGAGGGTACCATGGAGTTCAAAGTCACGGTTCTTTGCGAGAACACGGTCCCCAATCCGGGCCTCCTGGGTGAGCACGGATTCGCTGCGTACGTCGAAACCCCTTCAGGAAACATCCTGTTCGACACCGGGCAGGGTTTCACTCTGGTGCAGAATTCCCTGCGCCTCCAAAAGGACCTTCGCCACGTGACTCAAGTGGTCCTGAGCCACGGTCACTTCGATCATACGGGCGGCCTTGTCGCTTTCCTTGGGCTCCATGGACCCTGTGACATCGTGGCGCACCCGGATGTATTGAGTGAGCGCTTCCGCTGGATGCCGGTGGGCAATGAGGAAAAGCCCGTTTCTATCGGCATTCCTTGGCGGGAAGCATACCTCACGACACGGGGGGCACGGTTCCGATGGCAAACCACTTTCACCGAGATTTCCGAAAACGTTTTTGTTACCGGGGAAGTGCCACGCAAGACGTCCTTCGAGACGGGTGACCCTAAATTCGTCGTCCGCAAAGACGGGAACTGGGTCCCCGACCCCTTTCTGGACGATTACAGCATGGTGCTGAAGACACCCAAAGGCCTCGTCGTGATCCTCGGCTGCGCTCACGCAGGGGTCATCAACATCCTGAATCACGCCCGGGAGAGCTCGGGAGAGGAGCGCGTCTTTGCCGTCCTGGGAGGAACCCACCTGGGCTTCTCGCCACAGGACCAGCTCAATGCCACGATTCCACTCCTCAAAGAAGCCAACGTTCAGGTGCTGGCCACGAGCCATTGTACGGGTATGGGTCCCATCGCCCGGCTGGCTTCAGAATTCCAGAGCGGATTCGCCTTCGGCCACGTGGGCTACGTGCTGAACGTGGCGTGATCCGGGCCAAGCCTTGTTGCGGAGCGATTGCTTTCGAACGGCAATTGTTATATGCGAGAACGATTGCAAGATCGTCATCATGGGCACGCTTACGTTGTGCAAATCGAAGAGGAAATCGGAGGTGGACGCGAAAACGCACACCAGCCAGGCCCTTGTCCTGCTCCGGACGGCTGCGGTCGTCTTACTCGCCCTGTTCGTGCTTGCCGTGCTTCCGACCGCGCTGCCGGCCCAGTCAGCCGCGGTTCGGATTGGCGAAATCGACCCCTTGACCGGCAAACTGGCCAAGCATGGCACCGAGATTCACGAAGGCATCGTTGCGGCGGTGGAGGAGATCAACCAACGGGGCGGCATCCTCGGACGCCCCGTTGAGCTGGCCTTCCGAGACGACCAGAGCCTGCCCGAGACCGCCATCAATCAAGCTGAGGATCTCTTGTACCGGGAAAACGTTCTGGGGCTCGTCGGAGGCTACGTGGACTCCCTGGTCGCTCCAGTGAGTGAGCTTGCCGCCAAGCACCGCATTCCTTATGTCGCCTCCGCCAGCCTCCAGCGGTCTTTGACCCAAGGACGTCACAATCCGTACTTCTTTCGGGTTGCTCACCTGGACGGCATTGTTCGTCCTCTCTGCGGGTTCGTGACAAACGTATTAAAGGCAAGGTCGATCGCAATCCTTCACTCGGCGACCCCGGGCTCCACGGAATTCGCGGAGGAGATTCGTGCCTGCCTCGAGGCAGCCCATCTTCCGGTGACCCTTTTCGAGAAATTCCGGCCCGGCTCGCACGACTTTTCGGCCTTTCTCATGAAAGCGCGACAAGCCGCCGTTGACACGCTGATCTGCGGCGGATTTCTTCCCGACCACTTGATGCTGGTGCGTCAATTGAAAGACCAACGCATCCCCGTCAGACACTACATTGGACCGTGGGGTGTGGCGTACGGATCGTTCATCGAGGAAATGGGGCGGGACAGCGAAGGTCTTCTGGGGATGTGCGCGTGGAATCCGGGGATCACGCGACCGGGCACCGACGAACAATCCCAGGCTTTTGTTGAGCGCTTCCGAGCTCGCTTCAAGAAATCCCCGAATTCCACCACCATGCACGGGTATGTGTCCGCACGGGCTCTCCTTGCCGCCATCGAATCAGTCGCGACCACATCAACGCCTCTGACAGGGGAAGCGATTGCGGCGAAGCTGAGAACCGTCGACATCGCCACACCCATGGAGCGCCTGGCTTTTGACGAGCAGGGAGACCCCAAGGACTATCACCAGGTCATTGTTCAGATCCAAAATGGAAAGATGGTCGCCATTTATCCTCCCGAACGGGCGACCGGCAAGCTGGAATAAATGCGCCAGGA
Source organism: uncultured Syntrophobacteraceae bacterium (assembly GCA_937889795.1). Lineage (GTDB taxonomy): Bacteria > Desulfobacterota > Syntrophobacteria > Syntrophobacterales > Syntrophobacteraceae > CALBZH01. Next base: position 5,298 of record CALBZH010000768.1, read on the forward strand.
TTCTCGGAAGCACCCATGCTCCTACAGTTGATTGCAAGCTCCTTTTCGCTCGGATCCTTCTACGCGCTGATCGCACTAGGGTTTTCCCTCATCTTCGGCATCACCCGAGCGTTCAATCTGGCCCATGGAGACCTGATCCTGCTGAGCGGTTATCTAGCATACGCCCTGTATAAAGGTCTGGGCGCCCCCGTCCTTCTGACCCTTCCCCTCTGCATGCTGGCGCTTCCGATTGTAACCGTGGTTCTGCACCGGTTCTTGCGCCATGTGCGCGAGCCATTCGAGCTCAATACGCTGGTCGTGACCTTCGGCCTGTCAATGGTCCTGCAAAATGCCATGCTGCTTGCCTTTTCAGCCAATTTCAGACTGCTTCCCAAAGCCGACTTCACCATGCTTCCTCCTGAGAGCACGCCTGTTCTGAACCCTGGTCAGATCTTCCTCATCGCACTCTCCCTGCTCGCAACCGCCGCAACCCACGTTCTCCTGCACCATACCTTTCTCGGGAAAGCCTTGAGAGCAACGATCCAAGAGCGTGAGGCTGCACGACTCGCGGGAATCCCCGTTGAACGGATGGGGGTGGTGGCCTTTGCCCTGGGAGGGACCCTCATCGGTCTGGCCGGTCCCCTCTACGGTCAGTCGGCCTATCTGCAGCCATTTGCCGGGCCGGAGCCCACCCTGACGGCCATCATCATCACCATTTTTGCAGGAGTCGGCCGGACCCGAGGCATTCTGCTCGGTGGTTGGATCCTTGGATTCGTTGAATCTGCCGCGGCCCTCGTCCTGGGGAGCAGCTGGCGGGAGATGGTCGCGGCGGTGCTGCTCATCGCCTTGCTTCTCCTGCGCCCGGAGGGGCTGCTCACGCTTCGCCCGCATCGGGAGTCCAAAGCGTGAAGCCGGCCAAGCAGTTGATTCTTCCAGCCTTCGGAGTGTTGATTCTGGTCGGCTGGCCGCTGAGCGGCTTGAGCACCGACATGCATCATCGAGTCTTGGGAATGGCATTCTTCTACGGCGCCTTCGCCATGACCTGGAATATCAGCGCGCTCACAGGCGCCGTCTCACTCGGACACGCCGCCTTCTTCGGTCTGGGAGCGTATGCCGCTGGTCTGACAAGCCATTACTGGCAGATCTCCCCTTTCCTAGGGGTGCTGCTCGGGGGGCTGCTCGGCGGGGTTTATGCTTGCTTGTGGGCCCTTCTCTTCAAGAACCTGCGCGGGGCAAGGTTCGCTCTGGCCTCCCTGGCTTCCGTCGAAATTCCGAAGACCCTGGCGGACAACTGGGACAGCCTGACCTCGGGCTCTCTTGGACTGGTCGGAATCCAGAGCCTTCCCACGCTGGACCTGGGAGCATGGCACATCGCGTGGGGCGATGATCTGAAAGCGCAATATTTCCTGCTGCTCGCATTCATGAGCATGATGGTCTTGTTCCACTTCCGGAGCATTCGCTCCCGTTGGGGCTGGGCCATCCGGTGTGTGCGCGAAGACGAGCTCGCCGCCGCGGGCCTTGGTGTCAATGTTGGGGCGGTCAGGGCGCAAGCCCTGATCTTAAGCGGGTTTCTCGCCGGGATCTGCGGAGGGCTTTACGCACACCTGATGGGGATGATCGAGCCTGCTCTCGTATTCAGCCTGCACCTCTCAGCCATGCCGCTTGTTCTGAGCCTGTTCGGCGGACGCTACGAAGTCTTCGGCCCTCTATTGGGGGCTCTCGTCCTCTACCCCATCGACCAATTGCTTTTTCACTCCTTACTGCCGGTAGGACACGCGGGGCTGTACGGTCTGATGATCATCGTAACCTTCCTCTTCTTTCCACAGGGCATAGCGGCATGGCTTCAGAAAAGAGGGAAATCTGCCTAGAGCTCCGCAGCCTGTCCATTTGTCTGGCGGGCTCGGTCGTCCTGAAAGACGTCAACATCCGGGTCCGGGAGCAGGAGATCGTCAGCATCATCGGTCCAAACGGCGCCGGAAAGACAACGCTTTTCAACATCATCTGTGGCAATCTTCGCCCGACTTCCGGAAGCGTTCACTATCGAAGTCAGGAAATCACGGGATGGCCTCCTCACAGGATTTGCCACGCCGGGATTGCTCGCACGTTTCAGACGACTCGTCCGTTCCCCGAAATGACGGCTCGCGAAAACGTGCAGGTGGGACTGTACTTCGGGAAGTTGGGTGCGAAGGCATCCGGTCCGGCGCTGCAACTGGATGCCGATGAGCTCCTCGATCTGGTGGGGCTTGCTCGCAAGCGCGGCACGCGCGGCAGCGATCTCACCCTGTCCGAGCAGCGACGCCTGGAAGTCGCCAGGGCGTTAGCGACTCGCCCTCAGCTGCTTCTCTTGGACGAAATCGCCGCGGGGTTAAGTCCCCAGGCCATCAAGCAGGCCGTGGAGCTGGTCCGAATGCTCCGAGGGCGTGGTCTGACTCTGATCCTCATTGATCACTTCTTGAACCTGACGGCCCGCGTGTCCGACCGCCTCATCGCCCTCGACCAGGGCGAACTGATCGCCGATGGGGACCCTGAGAGCGTCCTGAATTCCGCAGAGGTGATCGCCGCTTATCTGGGAGAGAGGCAAAAAGCGGAGCAGGAGGGAATCACCCATGGAGCATGACTCCAAATCGCACCCACAGCTCGTTTTGCATCACGCAGCGGTGGCCTTCGGGGATGTTGCCGTGCTGCAGGATGTCTCCCTGAGCATTTGGTCCCAACAGATTGTCGCCATTGTAGGGCTCAATGGAGCCGGGAAGAGCACCCTGTTTCGAGCCATCGGGGGCCTTGTGCCGCTCATCCGGGGCCGGATTCTGTTCGAGGACGAAGAAATCCAGATGCTTCCTGTCTCGGAGCGCGTGCGGCGCGGAATCATCTATGTCCCGGAGGGAATGAAGGTGTTTCCAGAGATGTCAGTCCGCGAAAACCTGGAGATCGGAGCGTATCTCAACCCCGGCTCCATCCCTGAGAGACTGGCGAATGTTTTGGACCTTTTTCCTGAGCTCACGAGCAGGCTCCATTCGCGATCCGGCGCTTTGAGCGGTGGGCAGCAGCGGATGGTCACCCTGGGCCGGGGTCTCATGTCCGGTGCACGCTTGCTCCTGCTCGACGACCCGTTTCTCGGCTTGAGCCCGCTCATCGTCAAGCGTTTCTGCGACGCCTTTCGAGTGATTCGCAGATCCGGGGTCACGTTGTTCATTGCGGGGCAGCACGTCCGGCGCATTCTCAATGTCGCAGATCTCGCCTTCCTCCTCGAGGATGGGACCATAACGCTCTCCGGTCCCGGAACGGAAGTCTTCCAGAACGCCCATTTGCAGCAGATCCTCTTTGGCATGGATCCCAATCCTCCACCGCTCTAGTGCTCCGTCAGCTT
>CALBZH010000769.1 GCA_937889795.1 uncultured Syntrophobacteraceae bacterium
AAGTTGCCTCATCGCGGAGGAGACCGGGGCTTACGGGGTAGTATTCCTCCAGCGGATACAAGGTATGCATTCTGTCGGGTTTGACGTTCTAATCGTTCTTTGCCTCATCCTGTTGAACGGCATTCTGTCCATGTCCGAAATCGCGGTTGTCTCCGCGAGGAAGCCACGCCTTCAGCAATGGTCCGAGGATGGGGATCGGCGGGCACAACAGGCGTTGGAGCTTGCTAATTCCCCCAATCGGCTCTTATCCACCGTGCAGGTCGGGATAACGTTCGTCGGAGTCATGAGTGGCGCGTTCGGGGGAAAGACGATCGCGATCTCGCTGGAGCACTATCTGCGCTCCTTCGAGTCCCTATCGCCTCATGCGGACTCCCTGGCTCTTGGACTCGTGGTCTTGGGCATCACGTTTTTCTCCCTCGTCCTCGGGGAGCTGGTTCCCAAGCGGGTTGCCCTTAACGATCCCGAGCGGGTTGCATCTATGGTTGCGCGGCCCATGCGCGTCTTGGCCGCCGTTGTGGCGCCGCTGGCTCGGGTCTTGAGCGGAGCGACGGACCTGATTTTGCGGCTGGTGGGGATGCGTCCCTCGACAGACCCGCCCATCACCGAAGAAGAGATCCGGCTGCTCATCAAACAGGGAACCGTGGCAGGCGTCTTCGAAGAGGCAGAGCAGGAAATGCTCCACCGCGTCTTGAGACTCGGGGAGCGCCGTGTCGGTGTCGCCATGACGCCACGAAGCCGAATGGAATGGTTGGACCTCAACGAGCCAGTTCAAAGGCTCCGGCGCAAAGTCTCCAAAAGTGTTTACTCGCGCTTCCCCGTGTGTCAGGGGCGGTTGACCAACCTGCTCGGGGTCGTCTTTGTCAGGGACCTTCTCGGCCGGATGCTCAAAGGCGGCTCCTTTGACATACGGGCATGCCTCCGGCAGCCGCTGTTCGTTCACGAGGGAATGCCCCTTCTCAATGTCATGGAGCGATTCAAAGAGTCGGGAACCGAGTTCGCCCTCGTGGTGGATGAGTATGGGACCATTGAGGGGGTCGTCACGCTCAACGACATTTTGGAGGCCATCATTGGGGACCTTCCCTCCATGGACGAGATTGATGAGCCTTCGATCCTCAAGCGGGAAGACGGCTCGCTTCTTGTTGACGGCATGCTGCCCGTGGACGAGCTCAAGGAGCTCCTTAGCATCAAGAAGCTGCCAGGGGAGATGGCCGGGCATTACCAGACCCTGGGCGGATTCATCATGACCTGTCTCAAGAAGATCCCCATGAGCGGGGAGCACTTTGTCTGTTGCGGGTATCGTTTTGAGGTCGTCGACATGGATCGGCATCGCGTCGACAAGGTGCTCATAGAAAGGTGGCCTCGGGATGACGGCGAGGCATGCAATGCTCAGGAGGGAGAAGCATAGGGCCCTAGGCGTCGTTCAAAGGACGCCGATCAGAATCAAGCCAGTTGCCAGAATTGCGATTCCGATCCTGTAATAGCCGAAAATTTCCAGACCGTGGTGGTTGAGATAGGCGACCATCCATTTCACGGAAGCGACCGCAGCGCCGAATGCCACCACGAGACCCAGCAAGAGCGAAAGGGCATCGAAGCTTGCGAGCATTTCGCTGCCATGCTTGAGCGCATCGAAGGTTGTCGCTGCACCCAGGGTGATGACGCCCAGCAGAAAGCTGAATTCCACAGCGGCCGCGGTTGGAAGACCGACGAGCAGACCTCCCAAAATGGTTGCCAGGCTACGGCTGACACCCGGCCACATGGCGAGGCATTGTGCCAGCCCGATGATGAGTGCCATACGGATGTTCAGGTCGGTCAGGGTTTTCGTGTTCCGGACGCCCTGACTGAGCGATCCGGATCGACGGGCCATGATCAGAATCCCCACGCCTCCGGCCAGCCAGGCGATGACAATCGGCCACGGTCCAAACAAGTATTCCTTGATGATTCGATGAAACAGCAGGCCCAGAATCGCCGCGGGAAGAAAAGCGGCAATCAAGTTCACCGCCAGGCGCAGCCCTGCCGGGTCTTTGCCGACAAGTCCCAGGATCATTTGTCTCACCCGTCTGAAATAGAGTCCGAGCACGGCGACGATGGCTCCGGCCTGAATGCAGATGGCATAGGCGTCTGCGGCCTCCTTCCGGGAAGAGGCCGGATCGGTGCCTTCGTCCGAGTTGATGCCCATGAGACGCTCCGCGATGAGCAGATGGCCGGTAGAGCTCACGGGAAGGTACTCCGTCAGACCTTCGACCAGTCCCAGAACGCTCGCTTGGAGGTAGGTCATCCCAACGCTTCCCTTCCTGTCGATAGGACGGCGGACGAAGGAAGCAGATTCCGCCAAGTGGGGATAGCTGAGCAGCAGATCGAGGACGACTGCCAAGGAGAGTACAACCAGCCGATGATTTCGCTTAATCATATGGAATTCCTTAGAATATTTATGCTCTCACGCACGACCGGGCGCTCGGAACGCATCAGCAGACCGTGGGGCTCTTTATCGTGAAGTGAAGCACCCGCCTTATAGCGCGAATCCAGCACCACAGTCCAGTACCGGAATGTGACCGATTGGATCAAGAGGGTCGTCCGTGTTTACGGATTCGATCCGATGCTGCTAAGATGCTCGAAAGCGTGGACGCCTTATCGGGTGCCCATCCGTCGATTCGATGATCCGATCGGTTTCGAACCCTCCATGCGGAGGATGAAGAACCAGAATGACAGGCTTTATCAGGAGGACCTGATGTTTCGGTTGTACAACACGATGGATCGCCAAATCACGCCCTTCCGGCCCAGGAACGGCGAGGAAGTGAAGATGTTTACCTGTGGGCCGTCCATTTACGGACGACCCCATCTGGGAAACTACCGGACGTTTCTCTGGGAGGATGTGCTCGAGCGTTATCTGGAATACTTGGGCTATAAGGTGCGTCGGGTCATGAACCTGACGGATATTGAGGACAAGGCTCTGGTCGAAGCCGAGCGAATCGGGACCGATGTCAAGGACCTCACCGAAGCGAATGCCCGGCACTTTCAGGAGGAGTGCCGGCTCCTGGGCATTGCTGTGCCTGAATACCTTCCCCGCTCGTCGACGAGCGTCGAGCAGGCCGTGGAGCTCATCAGGATTCTTCTGGAGAAGGGGGTTGCGTACGAGTATCGGGGGGATGTGTTCTTCGATCCGTTGAAGGTGAAGGGCTTCGGAAGGTTATACGGGCTGGACATGAGCCGCTGGCCGACGAAGAAGCGTCGATTCAAGCAGGACACTTATCCCGGGAGACGCTGGAATCTCGGAGATTTCATCCTGTGGCATGGTTGCGGCAGTACGGATACCGCTTGCTGGGACACGCCCATGGGTCGAGGCCGCCCATCCTGGAACATTCAGGATCCGGCCATGATCATGAAATACTTAGGTTCTGAAATCGACATCGCCTGCGGCGGCATCGACAACTTGCATCGTCATCACGATTACAACCTGGCCGTCATGGAGGCGTTTTCTGGCAAGGAATTCTGCCGCCACTGGATGCATTGCGAGCATTTGCTGGTGCGGGGGAAGAAGATGTCCAAGAGCATCGGCAACATCATCTATCTCGAAGATTTGCTTCGTGATGGCTTTACGGGACGGCAGATCCGCTTCTATCTCCTGTTTGGGGAGCACCGGGTACGTCAGAGCTTCACGTCATTGCAATTTGAGAAGGCTTGCGGGGTATTGGCCGAGCTTCGATCCATGATGACAGGCCTCGCTCCGAAGGGAGGCGAGAGCATTTCCCCCAACAGACAAAGAGAAGCCACCGGTGCGATTGTTGAGGTGTTCGAGCAGTGCATGAACGAGAATCTCAACGTCAAAGCGGCCGTCCACGGCCTTCTCGGAGCACTCGAACAAGCGGCCGAGCTTCAAGCGCGAGGCCGACTGAGCGAGCAGGGTCGAGGCGACATCCAATCGCAGCTGCGCCGCGTCGACGGTGTGCTGCAGGTTCTCTACGACGAGGAGCCCGCATGAGCGGCAACCGCTTGTTGGGAAAAGACTTCCCCCATGGAATGATCCAAATCGCGGGCGTCCTCGATGCGGACGAAGGACGGATGCTCCTGGAGGAGGGAGCGGACTGGCTCGGATTTCCCATCGGCCTGACGGTTCACACCGAGGAAATCGAGCCGGCCGGGGCTCGCAGGATCGTGGATCGTCTTTCGCTGAAGGACCGAGGGGTTCTCATCACCTACCTCGACACGGCCCGAGAGATTCTGGACCTGTGCAGGACCGTCGGCTTGAGACGGGTCCAGTTGCACGAAGAAGTCCCCGTGACGGAAATTGCCCGACTGCGTGCGGCGGAGCCCGGTCTGTTCATCATGAAAAGCTTGGTGGTTCGGGAGTCCGGCGCCGAGGACCTCGATACCCTGCTACGTGCTTACCAGCCCTTCGTCGACGCCTTTATCACGGACACGTACGACTCTGAAACATCCGCGTGCGGTGCCACTGGAAAAACGCATGACTGGGGCATCAGTCGCCGACTGGTGGAACGGTCTTTCCGTCCGGTGGTTTTGGCGGGCGGTCTTGGGCCTCACAACGTCCACGAAGCCATTGTTCGGGTAAGGCCCACGGGTGTGGATGTCCACACGGGCTTGGAAAGGCCTGACGGGCGAAAGAGCCGAAGCCTGGCTCGCGCATTTGTTGGCGAGGCAAGGCGGGCTTTCGGCGACCAGTGAGTCGATGTTCGATCCAGGCGCGAGTTTTGCCGCGGAGTACTACTGGAACGCTCCATGGCTCATGATTGAGTGCACGATTTTCTCGGTGGTCGGATCATCCTTGCTTCGGAAGTGGGTGCCACCGGTACCAGAACCGCAGGGCGTGCACGGCGAAGATGGCCATGATGAGTCGGGGGACGTAGAGCCAGAAAGCGCTCAGCCCCAGAGCCATGAAGAGAAGGGGATCTTCGATCATCGAATGATTGATTCCGATTGACAGATGGAGGATTTGCAGCTCTTCTGGCGACAAGTCATCACGCTTGGCTTCTTCGACGATCACCGCCCCCCCATAAGCCAACCCGAAAACGACAGCGGTCAGCCACAACATCCCAACTCTCCGGCTCACTCCCAGAAGCAGGAGTATCGGCGAAAACAACTGGACGACAGGCTCAATCCACCCGAGAGCCTTGAGCGTTTCAAGAAGCGTCATGATGGCCAGAATGATCAGAAAGATCTTGCCCGCCAGCTGAACGCTCGTCTTGAGCCAGGAGACGACCATGTCCAGGAAGGGGACGAGGGTCTGAGCACGGGCCGTCGCCTCATGCAGGCTCACCGGGTGGGAATCGAGGAACGTTGCACTGACTGCGGTGGTCATGATCGCGGCTCCTAAGCGAAAGAGCGTGGCCTTGAATGGATGGATGCCTGAATTGCCCTGGATGATGCCCTCCTGGATCATGTTGTGGGCAATGAGCAGAAAGATGGCGATCAGCGTCATGTGGGGGATCGACAGCGGCAGCACCACCATGGAGGCGATCCCCCCATAGATGTTGGTGAGCAGACCGATCAGAATCGGGAGGGCTGCCGAAGAAGGCAGTCCGAGCCATTTCATGGCCGGTTGAAGCACGAAATCGATTTGGAGGAGGAGTCCGCTCCACTGCAGGAGTGCCGTGAAGAAGGACACCGGAAACAGGATGCGCATCATCCACAGGAAGCCGGACCAGCCTTTGCGCAGTCCAATGAGCATGCCTTCCAGCGCCAGTCGATACGGGTCGATCATTTCTTGATCCTCAAGCGTGTGAGTCATTACTGATTTGCGTTGAGTGCTGCCATGAATACGTCCTCTGGGCCAGAGAGCCAGCTCGATTCCTGAAAGCATCCATTTACCCAGAAGCGTTGACATTGACAAGACGGGTGCCCTAGAATGCACTTGTTCCGATTGGCACACGGTGCGGCGGGGGCCAGGTTGGGGATGGCCGTGGCCACCAAGCACCTCAACGGTTGTTCCACTCTGCAGGTCCATAAACTTACACAGGTCCATTAGAATCGAAACCGTAACAAGGTGTCGCACGAGCTGACTCAAGGGCGAGGGGGGTGATGACTCAAGAGGCTTGGAGTGAGAAGGGGAGAATTGTCTTTATGCTTTGATTGCATCGCAAAACAGCTTTAAAGCCAGGGGAGGAAATCTTAGATGAAGCTGACACGCAGGGATTTTCTCAAGCTCTCAGGTGCGGCTACGGCTGGGTTGGCGCTCAATGGGATGGGGCTCAACCTGCAACCGGTGGAAGCATACGCTTGGGAGCTCCGTACAAAGGACGCCAAAGAGACGCCGACCGTCTGCTGCTACTGCTCGGTCGGCTGTGGCATCATCTGTCATACGGACAAGAAGACGGGCAAGGTGATCTACACGGAAGGCGACGCCGATCACCCAATCAACCAGGGATCGTTGTGCGCTAAGGGGGCGTCTTCCTATCAGATCGCTCAAAATGACAAACGCATCACGAAGGTGCTCTACCGGGCGCCGAACAGCGACAAGTGGCAGACCAAGCCCTGGGATTGGGCGCTCAAAGAAATTGCCAAGCGCGTCAAGGCCAGCCGGGACAAGAGCTTTGTTCTCAAGAACGACAAAGGCCAAGTGGTGAACCGGTGCAACGGGATTGCTTCGGTGGGAAGCGCGGCCCTCGACAACGAAGAGTGCTGGGCGTACCAGGCCATGCTGCGTGCACTCGGGCTTGTTTACATCGAGCATCAGGCCCGCATTTGACACAGCGCGACTGTTGCGGCTCTGGCAGAGTCGTTCGGACGCGGTGCGATGACGAATCACTGGATCGATTTCCGGAACAGCGACTGCATTCTCATCATGGGGAGCAATCCAGCCGAGAACCACCCGGTTTCCTTTCGCTGGGTCATGAAGGCGAAAGACAAGGGGGCAACGGTCATTCATGTAGATCCTCGCATCACGAGGACGTCCACCAAGGCGGATATCTATACTCCTTTGCGCTCTGGAACAGACATCGCCTTTCTTGGTGGCATGATCAAATACATTTTTGAGAATAAGAAGTATTTCAATGACTATGTCGTGAACTACACCAATGCAAGCTACATCGTGGGGGATAAGTACGGATTCAAAGACGGCCTGTTCTCCGGCTATGACAAAGAAAAGCGCGCTTACGATGCGTCCACCTGGGCGTTTGCCATGGATGAAAACGGTCTTCCCAAGAAAGACCCGACGTTGCAAGACGCTCGCTGCGTCCTTCAGTTGATGAAGCAGCACTATGACCGGTACGATCTCGAAACCGTCTCCAAGATCACCGGAACATCCAAGGAAGATCTTCTCAAAGTCTATGAGGCCTACACCGCGACCGGCACGCAGGACAAGGCCGGGACGATTCTGTACGCCATGGGCTGGACGCAGCATACGGTCGGAGTCCAGAACATCCGCACGATGTCCATGATCCAGTTGCTTCTTGGCAACATGGGCATCGCAGGGGGTGGGGTGAATGCGCTGCGCGGTGAATCTAACGTGCAAGGCTCCACGGACCACGGGCTGCTCTTCCACATCTGGCCGGGGTACCTGCCAACGCCGACAGCTTCTCTACAAACACTGGCCGAGTACAACAAGAAGTTCACACCCGTTTCCAAGGACCCGATGAGTGCCAATTGGTGGCAGAACCGTCCCAAGTACGTCGTGAGCTTCCTCAAGTCCCTGTTTGGGGATGCAGCCAAAGCGGAGAACGAATTCGGCTACGCGTGGATGCCCAAGTGTGAGGACGGCAAGTCCTACAGCTGGCTGGATCTCTTCGACATGATGTATAGGAAGGAATTCACCGGCTTCTTCTCATGGGGGCAGAATCCGGCCTGCAGCGGCGCCAATTCCAACAAGACCCGTGCAGCCATGGCCAACCTCGATTGGATGGTCGTGGTGAATTTGTTTGACAACGAAACGGCGTCGTTCTGGAAGGGCCCCGGAATGAATCCCAAGAAGGTCAAGACCGAGGTGTTCTTCCTGCCGTGCTCAGCCTTTATGGAGAAGGAAGGGTCGATCTCCAACAGTGGCCGGTGGGCCCAGTGGCGGTACAAAGCCCAAAACTCGCCGGGCGACGCGCTCCCCGATGGGGATATCATGGTCGAGATCTTCAAGGAGATCCGGGCGCTGTATGCCAAGCCCGACAAAAAGGCGGCGTTTCCGGATCCCATCTTGAATCTCAAATTCGATTACGTGAAAGACGGGAAATTCGACCCGCATGCGGTTGCCAAGGCCATCAACGGGACGTTCACCCAGGACGTGACTATCCAAGACAAGACATACAAGAAAGGGGACCCCGTCCCCGCCTTCGCCATGCTGAAAGACGACGGGTCAACTTCGTGCGGTAACTGGATCTATTGCCAGAGCTACAACGCGGACGGAAACAACATGGCCCGTCGGGACAAGTCCGACGAGACCGGCCTCGGGCTCTACCCCAAGTGGTCGTGGTGCTGGCCGGTCAACCGCAGGATCATCTACAACCGGGCGTCCTGTGATCCCATGGGCAGGCCGTGGGATCCGAAACGTCCCCTGCTCGAGTTCGTGGGCGAGGTGAAGGACGGAAAGTACGCCACCCAGAAGTGGAAAGGGGATGTGCCGGACGGGCCGTGGTACCCCATGAAGAATCCGGACGGAACCAACCACGAAGGCGGCAAGTACCCCTTCATCATGAAGGCCGACGGCATGGGAGCGATATTCGGTCCGGGGATGAAGGACGGTCCATTTCCCGAGCACTACGAGCCCATGGAATGCCCCGTGGAGAAGAACCTCCTGAGCTCGCAGTTCACCAACCCGGTGGCGACGCTGTTCGGGACGGAAAAGGATGTCCTCAAGACGTGCGATCCGGGATTCCCGTTTGTTGGGACCACGTATCGGGTCACCGAGCACTGGCAGACGGGTGTACTAACGCGCTGGCTGCCGTGGCTGATCGAAGCAGAGCCTCAGATGTTTGTCGAAATGAGCGAGCAGCTTGCGAAGCTCAAAGGGGTCAAGAACGGAGAAATGGTGATCGTCGAGTCACCCCGCGGCTTCCTTGAAGCCGTGGCCATCGTGACCAAACGGTTCCAGCCTCTTATTGTGCACGGGAACGAAGTCCACCAGGTCGGACTGCCATGGCACTACGGGTGGATCTGGCCGAAGGATGGCGGCGATTCGGCGAACTTGCTGACGCCCTCTGTTGGCGATCCCAATACGCGCATTCCCGAAACCAAGGCCTTCATGGTCAACGTTCGCAAGAAAGGGGCATAAGCCATGGCTGGAAAGAGCTTCTTCATCGACACGACGCGTTGTACGGCCTGCCGGGGATGCCAGATTGCTTGCAAGAACTGGAACCAGAATAAGGCCTCGGAAACCAAGAACACCGGAAACCATCAGAACCCTCCCGATCTGGATGCAAACACCTTCAAGCTGGTGCGCTTCAGTGAAGTGGAGACGGACGGAAAGGTCGCCTGGTACTTCTTTGCAGACCAGTGCCGACATTGTCTGATCCCTCCCTGTAAGGATACGGTCGAGGCACACATCGCCGATGCCGTTATCCAGGATGAGGCTACGGGGGCCGTTGTTTACAAGGAAGAAACCAAGAAAGTGGCAGCTCAGTTCGAAGATATCCGATCCTCCTGCCCCTACGACATTCCAAGGAAGGCGGTGGATGGGAGGCTCGTGAAGTGTACGATGTGTATCGATCGGGTAAGCAATGGGCTCCAGCCGGCCTGTGTGAAGATCTGCCCCACCGGCGCCATGAATTTTGGCGACCGGGAGGCCATGCTCGAGTTGGCCAATGAACGTCTCGGCAAGCTCAAGGAGAAGTATCCGAAAGCCCAGTTGATCGACGCGAACGAGGTGCGAGTGATTTACCTGGTGATCGACGAGCCCAGGAAATACCATAAATCGGCGATCGCGAGCGCTGAGCAGGGACTCTCTCGCAAAGTCGTTTTGCGACGAGCACTCAAGCCGGCGCACGGTTTGTTAAAGGGCCTGATGTCGAGCTAGAGCAAGCGCCGTATCATTGGGGGCTCCAATTCCCAACCTTCAAGCGGCAGGGATTGGAGCCCCTCAGTGGTGCTTACGGGGATGACAAAACGTTTTGCGGAGGGAAGCCCGACGTGTCGGCTTCCCTCTTTTCCGAAAAGGAAGGACTTCATTGACGTCAGACACTCTGCAGATTGAGAATTGGATCAAACAGGCCTTTGCGCTTGCGGCAGATGAAAAACCGGCCTACTCGGATTTGTATCCCTGGCTGGAATCGCTCTTTCTCATCCAGGCCGAAACGAAGCATACCATCCAGATCGACCCGCCAAGTCTGACAAGGGAGGGAGTGGAGACTCGGTGGGGCAACGGGTTCCCGCTGATGCGCCGATCGGAGTTTCCTGTGGACATAAGAGCTGCCGAAGCGATTCTCCATCGCTTAAGGCTCTGCATCCCTAAAGAAAATCAACAGCTCAGTAGTGCAACGGAGGCCCTGGCCGAGTCGCTCCTGCAGCACACGGGGTACGAGGATGAGTTTTGGGCCAGTTTCCTTCAGGAAGACTTGGGGCCATGGGAGGAATGGATCGTTGCCGAGGGTCTGGACTTCGCTTCTGTCCTCTTCATCGCGAGGAGCTCCATGCGGCCCTCATTCGAATGGACTGCTGAGACCCTGATGAAGCGATTTCCGATGGCGAATTCCTGGCTGAGAGGCTACTGCCCCGTATGTGGGTCTTTGCCCTCCTTGCTTCTGCTCGATGGGGACGGTGAACGCCAGGGTTTTTGTTCGTGGTGCTCCACGAAATGGGGTCTACACCGGCTTCAGTGTCCCCAGTGTGACAACCGGGAGCATGATTCGCTGGGATACCTGTTTGTGGAAGCCGAGCCGCTTTACCGCATCCAATACTGTGAGAAATGCAGCTATTATTTCAAGCAGCTCGATGTGCGGGAGCGCCTGTATCCCCCTTTCCCGCCGCTCGAAGAGTGGACAACGCTACACCTGGATCTTCTGGCACAGCGCGCGGGCTGGATTCAAGCTCCGTCGCCGTCACCCAGCATCTACGGTCCGTGAGCTCGCTTCCATCTCTGACGTCACCATTCGGTCCCGAAACGCATTCGTGCCGTTCGTTCGAAGCAACATCCCACCCCTTGCCGTGTTTGTTCTGACCCAGGATGCGCCTAACGTGGGCACTCTTCATTGAACAAGCAAGCATTCCCCCCCACCCCCAGTGATCACGAACTCGCGTTTCACGTTGCTTCCCTCGAGGATGGGAGTGCACAGGAACCTGTGCAACATGCACAGGAACCTGTGCACTCGGTTGAAAGCCACAATTGAAGCGGATCCTCAGATGTCTCACCGCTCGTTGCAGCGGTTTGTGTGCAGCAGTTCCTGTGCTCTCCTGTCCTCCCTCGCCGGTTGTCCTTCGAGATGAACCACTGTTGAATCAGAAATAGTGCATATTCCATGGGTTAGCGGTTGAGTGCTCTGCGGGCCTCTGTGCGCGCGGATGGTATGCGCCTTGCCATTGTTAAAGCCAACCAAGGTGGAGTGAGTGGACTTCTGAGTGTCTTTGGGTGCCCATAAAGGAGACTGGCGATGAAGAAATTGATGGTTCAGCTGTTCGTGTTTGGTGTGATCCTGGGAGCGTATGTTCTGCCTGTGCTGGCGGATGGTGGGGCTGGTCCCTAGAAGAAAGGCTTCATTTCAGTTACCCTCATCTGGTCAAATGGATGAGAGAAAAGCGCGAGCCCGCGGGGTCGCGCTTTTTCTTTTCAAAAAGAGCGCACGACAAGCTAAGATAACCATGGGCAAGGGCCGTGTTCGAAACGGCAAGTCTTCTTCTGCGGGGCGTGGGGGAGGTCTGAATGATGGGAAGGTTCCGCCTATGGTGCTTTTTGATCACAATGGGGACATGGATTTGCCTCGGTTCTTGGCAATCCGGTGCTGCGGGGATAGATGGTGCCAGCGAGAAAGGAGCAGCCCAAAGCGTCGGTACCGCTGGGGGTGTGTATCGCCTACCGTTGCTCAACAATCCGGATACGCTAGATCCTGCCTACGTTCATGATATCTATTCGAGTGCTGTTGCCCACCAGCTCTTTGATGGGCTCGTTCAGTTCAGTAGCGATCTTCTCGTCATTCCCGCCATTGCGGAGAATTGGCAAGTTGAGGACGGAGGGAAGACGTACCGTTTCTACCTCCGCAAGGACGCCTTGTTTCACAATGGCTTGCCTATCACCTCCCATGACGTGCTGTTTTCTATCTCACGTCTGTTGCGCGCCAGTCCATTGCCCACAATCCTGCAGCATCTTCTGAAGATCAGTGGCGCCCAAACGTACCATGATGGAAAAGCCGAGATGGTGACCGGACTGGAGGCTCCGAGCCCGAATACGTTCCTGATTCGCCTCGATCAGCCCTATGTTCCGATTCTTGCTGCACTGGGAATGGTTCAGGCTTCAATCGTTCCTGCCTCCGAGGCGGTTCACGCGGAATCGTTCAGCCGACGGCCCGTGGGCAGCGGGCCCTTCCGATTCGGATTATGGGAGAATAACCGGTTGGTGAGCATCAAGCGGTTTGATCGCTACTACGGGGGCAAGGCCCTCCTGGAGGGGATCGATTTTTTGATTTATCCAGGCGTGGCGATCGAGAGGGTTTGGGCCGATTTTCGAGACAAGAAGCTCGATGAAATGCCGGTATACCCTCAGATTGTGCAGAACCTAAAGGGCGACTCCAATTTGAAGTGGCTGCATCGGCCATCGCTCAGCCTTCTCTTCTATGGTATTAATCAAACAAGGGCGGAGCTGAGGGATCCCGCCATGCGGCAGGCCATGTCAGCCGTCATTGACCGCGAAAAGCTCAATGAGCAAGTCTACCATGGCCAATATAATCCGGCTGCTTTGTTCCTGCCTCCCGGCATGCCCGGGTACACGCCGCCAGACTCGAAAGCCTTGTCTGGCGCGAGGAGCTTCTCCGAAGCTGAGGGGAAGCCCAGGCAGATCGAGGTGGTGTCCGGCAGCCGCTCTCCCTTGGCCCAGGCTGAGCTGGCCTTTGTGGGTGAGGCGTGGAAGCAGATCGGGATCGAGCTCGTACCCAAGTATATACCCGATTGGCCGGAGTTCGAGCGGTACATCAGCTCGGATTCGGTTCAAGTCTATCGGTATGCTTGGTTTGCGGATCTACCAGATCCGGACGGATTTCTGAGGATGTTGTTCGGAGCCCAATCCCCCGTAAACTATTCGCGTTTCTCGAATCCAGAGGTCGATGCACTTTTCCAGAAGGCCGTTGGGGAGGTCGATCCTCATGAGCGTGCCCGTATGTACCAGCATGCTGAAAGACGAATTCTCGATGCCTGCCCCGCAATCCCTCTTCTCTATTTGAGCGTGGATCATGTCTATCAGTCCAATGTGAGAGGGGTCGAATTGAGTGTGCTGGGAGCCCATGCCACTTCCTATCGCAGTGTCTGGCTCGATGAAACCGGCTCGAAATGACGTGGCGAACGTCATTCCCACGATTCAGGATTTGCCACCGAGGATGGATGTCTTTGGATCTCCTCGATACGTCCCGCTCCGGTTTCGATTTATCTTTTTGAGCTGCCTGATCCTTGTCTTTCTGTTGGGATTCCTTGCCGTTCTGCTTCGATTTCAACAAAGCCGGTCCTT
>CALBZH010000770.1 GCA_937889795.1 uncultured Syntrophobacteraceae bacterium
TTTCATAAGTCACTGATTCCAGGGTGTAAGTCCCTGAAATGATGCCAACGGGCTTTAGCCGGATCTCCCTCTCGGGAGCCCTTGACACGGCGCGGCAGTTCCTACGCGGCAAAGGCCCCCCGCCTGGCTTTCAACAGCTTCTCGAACAGCGTGCTGGCTGCCTTGACGACAGGGCAGTCTTCGGGGAGCTGGGAGGTCGGCTTTCCTTCCTTGTCAAACTGGGCCAGGAGCGGGTCTGACGGGAGCCCGTAAATGTGGTCTTCCCCGAAGGTCTTGAGCACGTCTTCCGGCCAGTCCTGGTCGCCGTTTTTCAGTTGATTGACCACCAGGAGGGTTTCCGTCACGTGGATGGGAAGCCCGCGAACCAGCTCCGCGATGCGGCAGGCGGCCGTCAAGCCCCGTCGACTGGGGTCGGACACGAGGATCAGCAGGTCGATGTCCTTCTGGGTCAGGCGGCTGAAATGCTCCATGCCGGCTTCGTTGTCGATCACCAGGTATTCGTAGTTCTTCATCAAACGGTCGATCAGACTCGTCAAGAGATTGTTGGCGGCGCAGTAGCAGCCGGGTCCTTCGGGCTGTCCCATGGCGACGAGGTCGTAGCCGTCCGATTCCACCAGGGCCTGCTCGACCTTCATCTCCATGAAGATGTCCTTGGTCATGCCCGAAGGCACGTC
Source organism: uncultured Syntrophobacteraceae bacterium (assembly GCA_937889795.1). GTDB lineage: Bacteria > Desulfobacterota > Syntrophobacteria > Syntrophobacterales > Syntrophobacteraceae > CALBZH01. Next base: position 675 of record CALBZH010000770.1, read on the forward strand.
CTTCTTCATCATTTCACGGGCGTCGGAGAGCGTTTCGATCAACTGGCACCCGAGCACGTCGTTCAAGTTCGCGTTTGAATCCGCATCGATCGCCAGCACCGGCTTCATGCCGTTGTTGACGAGATAGCGAACGAGAAGCCCGGCGATCGTGGTCTTCCCGGTTCCGCCCTTTCCTCCAAGTGCAATGGTGAGACTCACTGAAAATCCTCCCGGCAATGAGATCGCATGGTAAAGGGATAAGCGGACCCTTCCCGAATGGGAATCGATCCGCCGATCAACGGTCAACTTTCATAAGATAACGCGAGAAGTCCCGTAGGTCAGCTGTCGCGCCCTCATTTGCCTTCCCCCGCCCAATGCAGCCACAGCGCGGCCGCCAATCCCCACGCGGCGTTGTAAAGGCACACGAATGCAGGGGTGAGCCGCCCGAGCGCCAGGCCCATCGTGCCCTTCCCGAGCATGACGGGGAATACGTAGAAGAGCTGCACCAGCGACGGAAAAATGCTGAGCAGGATGCCTCGCCCGAACACACCGGACCAAAACCCTCCCCGCCCGAAGGGCAGCAGAAACACGAGCCCCCACAGCCCTCCCCACACGATGCGTGGGTAAAGAAAGGCAAGCGTCAGAGCCGGCGCGATGCTGACGCCGAACTTCTGCGGAATCCCTTTGCTCCCGAGGTACCAGACGAGGAGCGCATTCACCACCCCGCCCACACACCCGGCGGCGAAACAGAGACTTGCCCGCTGCAGCGTTGGATTCATCGGTGTGATCCTCTCCCGATCCTCAAGTTCGTAACAAGGGTCGCTGTCCGTATTCGAGTCGTCGGCATCGCCGAGCAACGCCCTGTTGGTCCATCAGCCCGGTTGATGCCGAATCGAATGTTCACCTACGAACATTCTCAAATACCATAGGAAAGCGGTCATAGAAAGCCGGCAATCGCCAATGCGGTGCCCAAAGGGTTTGTGCCTGGAAGGTAACTTCTTGATACTCATTCATAATCATGAAATCCAACGTTTCTTCTCGACGGAAAAGACACCCGTTTCATGGATTAGGGTGTGCCCTTGGGACATGAACGACCGCGGTGAACGGTGGCCATGCTGCTCCTCCCGGTATCGTCCCTTCCGGGAGCTCCTTTTTTGTTTGACAACAGCCATGGGCATGGGGGAGTTGTGGCCCATGGGGGCAGACGACTCCATCGAGGTGGTTTGGGGTGCGCTTCAAGTCCGTTGGCATCAGGGGCTCGCGCTCCTGTTTCTGGGTGCCCGTCTTTCGCATCTTTTGCCGCGTTGCGCGGCGCCAGAGTCGTGACACCTGCGCTGCGGGGGCCCGCGATCGTTAAGCGGCTCTGTGGTCTGCCTCACGGTTCATTTGGAAATCCCGTTTCATGTCCGAGGGTGGCGGTATGATCAAGCCGGTGCAACGAGAGCTTTACGCGGTCATCGGCAGTCCGGTGGCACACAGTCTGAGTCCGATCATGATGGCGGCGGCCTTCGAGGCGCTGGACCATCCCGCCGTCTATCTGGCCCTGGAGGTCGACTCCTTCGAGGAAGATTTGCGCGTGCTGACGGCGGTCGGCCTGCGGGGACTGAGCGTGACCCTGCCGCACAAGGTGGAGGCGTTTCGGCTGGCGGCGGAGCGGGATGAGACGGCCGAGGCGATTGAGGCGGTGAACACCCTGCGTCGCGAGGGGGCCGGATGGCAGGGGAGGAACACGGACTGGCTGGGCGCGACGTTGGCTCTCAAGCGCGTGACGGCCCTGGATGGGAAAAGCGCTTTGGTTCTCGGGGCCGGCGGCGTGGCACGGGCGGTCGTTTACGGACTCAAGCGGGAAGGGGCCCGGGTGACGGTGGCCAACCGGGATGAAGACCGGGGCCGGCGGCTGGCCGAGCTCTTCGGGTGCTCCTTCATCGCGCTCGATGCGCTCCGGGCCGATCCCACGGTGCGTCCGTTGGACGTCGTCGTCCAGATCGGAAGAGCACACGTCTGAACTCCAGTCACGAGTGGATAT
>CALBZH010000771.1 GCA_937889795.1 uncultured Syntrophobacteraceae bacterium
CACCTCCGAGCTGAGAGCGCGAACGCGAGCCATTTGTTCCACGAGGGGCTGCTCCGCTCCCCATCTTCCCGCTTCTTCGTCCTGAAACTTGAAGCGGATCCGCTCGAGCAGGCCGATAAGCTCGGAACGATCCGAAGGTTTGGTTTCCACGGCAAGCGGGACAATCGTGGGAATCGCGGGCTTAAGCGTCCGGAGCAGGGCAATCTTGTCCTCCTGGTCCTCCGGGAGAAGCGAAAAGGCGGATTCCACCGACGAGACCGACGACAACCCCTTAAACGCTCGGGCTTTTTTCTGAAGCTCCTCGGGGGATTTGGCTAGGGAGCTTGCAAAGAGAGCGGATCGCTCTGAGTTCTCGATCAGCGTCTTCTCCCACACAACGGACTCGGCGTCCGCCGTCTGAAGCCTGAGTGGGTTGAGGTCGAAATACACCTGACTCGCGCTCAAAACGCATAGAACAGCCGCGACTCCAGATCCCCAAAGCACTGCGCGGGCCGATCTTGGGTTGAGCCGAATGAAATCCTTCGGCTGTCTTTGGGCCTCCTCAACGACACGTCTTCGTGCACGGCCCCCAAAGAGGAGCGTCAGTGCCGGCAGCACTGAAAAGTCCGATAGAAGATTCAGGAATATCCCGGCGCCGGTGATGAGTCCCAGCTCCATCAGACCCTTGAAGCCCGTGAGGATGAACGGGAGAAAGGCGAAGGTCGTGCCGAGGGTGGCCAGGATAATGCCCGGCCCTGAGCGCTCGCAGACCCTCTGGATGACCGTCTCCATGCCATTGGTGCCCGACCGCTCTTCCTCTTCGAGTCTTGAAAACCAGTGAATGGCGGAATCGATCCCAAGCCCGCACAACAGCGGCGCAAACACGACCGAGAGCATGTTCAGGTGACCGACAAGGAGGGTCGCGCTTCCAAAGGACCAACATAGACCGACGCAGAGGGAGATACTCTGGAGGAGAGGGCGACGAAAACTTCGTCTGAAAACGATGAGCAGCAGGAGAACACCGAGAATCGAAAGCCACGTGGCGATCTCCATGTCTTCCATGACGGTGCTCATTTCATCGTTATTGAGGGCTTCCTGACCGGTCACCCCCGCTTTCACATCGGGATAAGCCGCTTTGAGCTCCTGAATGTACTTCCGGAGCTCCTCCAGGGCATCCAGGGTTACCAGAACGCCGTCGTCGGACTTCTTGGGCGTGACGAAAGCGATGAGGTAGCGCTTGTGGCTCTCCCAAAAGTACCCTTCCAGGTCCACGTCCCAGGAAGCACCCGTGAGCAAGCTCGTCCAAGGGGATTTGAAGTCGGGAGCTCCCTTGAGATAACTCGACATGCCTTCCAGGGTATCGATCAGAAACCCCAGGTCGAACGGCTCTTCCCCGGATTGATTCGATTCGCCTTCCTCCAGGAAGCTCGTGAACAGCTCATCGACCATCCGGGTGGACATCTGCCGATTCAATATCTTCAGAAAGCTCAGCAGCTCCGGCTCTTCAGCAAGCTTCTCAATCAAGCTGGAATGGGATTTGATCTTGTCTTGAAGAGCAACGAGATCCTGTTTGTCCAGATAGAGCAGCTGCCAGGACTTGAAGGGCTCCGGATCGACCCGGTAGAAGATACTCTGAAAATGCTGCTGGTCCTTCTCGACACGCGACGCGAGGTCGCCGACAAAAGAAATCGCACGGTACGGGGTCGTGGCCTCGACGACGACGTGGAGGCTCCTGTTGTGCCTTGCGTTGAAGACATCGATGCGATTGCTCAAGGCGATAAAAGGATGGTCATCGGAGATGAGCTCGAGCTGATCCGTGATCATTTCAAGCTTGGACGCCGTGAAGAACACCGATGCAAGGGCAGTGACAAACGCAATACCGAGGACCAAGCGAGGAAAACGAAGCACCCAACTGATCCAGACCTGTACCAAACGCGATAGAAAGCTCATCGTTGAATCGAGACTCCTCGGTCGAGCACTGATGCTAAAGTCATTGCAATAGGCTCAGAGATGTTGCGGCTTGCCGTGTCTTGCAAATCGACAGCCAGTTTAGACTTCTCGGGGCAATACATTTTCCCAATACAGAGTGATCGAGATCGCACGGAATCGGTTTTGCCTTCGTGCGACCGCTTTCAGGGCACTCCCCTTTTTCCTGCCCTGGAGCCCCCGGATCCCGGCCCGTCACGCAAATGAGGGGGGTAAGCCGCCGCGCAACATACCATTGAGATCAAACCGAATCCAGCAGCTTCACCACGGAGCCTGATCTCTCGCCGGAGGGAAGGAAATCAGGCAGAAAACAACATGACTTGACACCGATTCCGATGAGGCTGTACTTTTTCCGTCAAATTCATAACAGAAAACCGACAGAAACCCGATGGAGAATTCCATGCTTCTTGCCGTGCTGGCAGGATTTGCGGTTGGGCTCCTCGCTCCTGTCATCGTCAGGGTCGGGCGCGCCCGGGCCGGTTGGCTCACCGCCCTTTTGCCCCTGATCCTGTTCGTCCACTTTGCACGTTTCCTCCCCGAGATCGCGAGGGGCGAGGCCATCATCTCCCAATACGGGTGGCTCTCGGACCTTGGTATGAATCTCTCGTTTTGCCTGGATGGCCTGAGCCTCTTTTTCGCGTTGCTCATCACTGGAGTCGGAGCCATTGTTTGCGTCTACTCGGGGGCGTATCTTTCCAGGCAACAGGATCTCGGCAAATTCTACGGCTGCCTTCTCGCCTTCATGTCCTCAATGCTCGGCGTGGTCCTTTCGGACAATGTGATCGGACTCTTCGTGTTCTGGGAGCTCACCAGCGTCACCTCCTATCTTCTCATCGGGTTCGATCACCACCGTGAGGCCGCGCGTCGGGCGGCATTGCAGGCTCTTCTGGTGACCGGCCTCGGAGGACTCGCCCTCCTCGCTGCGTTCCTCCTGATGCATCGGGTAACCGGGACCTTTGAGATCTCCTCCATGTTGGAAAAGGCACCTCTCCTGCGCGACTCTCCTCTCTACGCGGCGATCCTCCTGTGTACGCTCATCGGAGCCGGAGCCAAGTCCGCGCAGTTTCCTTTCCACTTTTGGCTGCCCAACGCCATGGAAGCCCCGACTCCGGTGAGCACCTATCTCCACGCCGCGACGATGGTAAAGGCCGGCGTCTATCTGCTGGCCCGATTCACACCCCTTTTGGGAGGAACAGAGCTTTGGAGAGACCTCCTGATACCCCTCGGAGCGGTGACGATGGTAACCGGGGCGATCTTGTCTTTGTTTCATACGGATCTCAAGCGCATCCTCGCCTACACGACCATCGGGGCACTGGGAGTGTGCGTCTTTCTTCTCGGCATCGGGACAGATCGGAAGAGCACACGTCTGAACTCCAGTCACGAGTGGATATCTC
>CALBZH010000772.1 GCA_937889795.1 uncultured Syntrophobacteraceae bacterium
GCCTTATGGGTCAGGCGATCCAGGAGCGCGGCCGTCAGGGTTGCGTCTCCAAACACCTGAGTCCAATCGGCAAATCCCAGGTTGGTGGTAATGACGACCGAGCCCCTTTCATTGCGCTCCGTCAGCACCTGAAAGAGCAGCTCGGCCGACTCCTTGGAAAATGGGACGTAGCCCAGCTCATCGAGAACCAGGAGTCCGTAGCGTGCGTATTTTTGGATAACGCGGCTGAGGCCCCGCTCGCTTTGAGCCTCGAGAAGCTCATTGGCCAGGCCGCAGCCGGTAACAAACCGCGTGGAGATCCCCTGGCGGCAGGCGCAAACCCCGAGCCCGGTCGCCAGGTGCGTCTTTCCCGTCCCGCTTTTTCCAAGGAAAATGACGTTCCTTTTCTCCTTGATGTATTCTCCCGCATCGAGCTCCCGGATGAGCCTTCTATCCATTTTGGGGGCGGCCTCGTAGTCAAACGTCTCGAGGGTTTTCATCAACGGAAACCGGGCTTCGCGCAGCTTGCGCTTCAATCGGCCCTCCGCTCTGGCCTGAAGCTCCGTTTCCGTCAGATTCAGAAGAAATTCCTCGTAGCTCACCCCGTTTTCCTTCGCGTGGCGCGCGAGCGCCTCGATCTGGGAAGCCATGTGCGAGCAATTGAGGGCCTTGAGGTTTTCCCTGAGCAGTATATGCGTGGCGGCGTTCATGATGCGCCTCCAAGCTGGGCGTACACGGAAACATCGGGCTCCTGCGTGCGCGCCCAGCCATCCACGACGATCACATCGTCTTTGGCTTGCGCGTGGAGAACGATCTGCTTTATCCCGGCGCCCGAGAGAACGCCCTTTTCCAGGGCCGCCGTCACCGCCTTGTCCACATCCTCTTTGGGATGCTCCCGGTAGAGCTTGAGGACGCCGATGAAGTCCTTGATCCCGTCGGTTTGCCCCTGTTTTTCCACAAACTTTCCAAGCAGCTCTTCCAGGGCCTTCGGCCAACTGGAGCGCCACTGCCGGATCGGCCTCGCCGAATCAAAGGCCCCCGGCCTTCGCTCCAGGAGATCCAGATAGTGGTCGGGATCGAGCTGCCACTTTCCGTTTGAAAACACTCTCGGATGCGCCGCTATGAGCTTGGAGCCGTAGAATATCTCCATCCGCTCCACCCCCAGCACCGCCCGCACCCGCAGCCCAACGTACGAACTGGGGACCGAGTAACGGTTCCGGTCAACAATCACCGTGGAATACGAGTTGACCTTGCATCCGACCTCCAACGCACTCGTGAACCGGCGCGCGGGAATCGTTATCAGATGCGACCGCTCCTGCTCGAACAGTTCATTGACCGTCCTTCCGTCCCGGCCTGGAAGGCGATGGCCGCCGTAAGCGACGCATTCTCCGAGCACCCTTTCGTTGAGCTCATCGAGGCTCTCGGCCTTTGGAACCGGGACCATATAGTTGTGCCTCGCAAAACCGACCAGCCCTTCCACCCCTCCCTTTTCGTTGCCGCTTGCCGTGTTGCAAAAACGCGGAGTGAAATTGTAGTAGCCGTGTAGTTGCCGGAAAGCCTCCTGCTCCACTCGCTCCTTGCCTCGAAGGACCTTCTGGACTGCCTTGGTCAGGTTGTCGTAGACGATTACGGGGAAAATCCCGCCAAAGAAATCAAAGCCCCTCATATGCGCGTCGAAAAACGCTTGCTGACGCTCACACGGGTAGAACCGGACAAAATGCTTGCCCGAATACTTCGAGCGCATGCAGAAAAACTTCAGACGGACCGTTTCACCGGCTATAATGGCATCCGCGCCTCCCCAATCCACCTCGGCTTCCTTGCCGCAATCCGGCTCAAGGGGAATGAAAGCCTTCCCCACCGCTACTCCCAGCCGAGCCTTCGCCTGCCGTACATATTGGCGAACCGTCGACTCACTGCCCGAGAAACTGTGCTCGCTCACCAGACGCCGGTAGACCCTTGCCGCCGTATGTCGTTGTTTTTTGTGCGCTTCCTTGTCTTCCTCGAGCCAGCCGTCGATTATCTCGAGAAACTCCCCCAACGCCGGGTGCGGCTGATGCTCCCGCTTGGAATACCCACAATACTCTCCGCTCAACACCTTGCGGATCGTCTTGCGATCATGCCCCGTCTCCCGCTCGATCTCCCGTATGCTCTTGCCGTACACCCGGTAAGCCGTCCTTATGTACTCGTACTGATCCATCCCGATCATCTCCCCTTTTCCTCCAGCAACATGAAACGGTTTGATTACCGTCTCCTGCTACCAGATCTCCTCGGGAGGGTGGGGGATTTTTCCGCTGTCATTTGCCCTCTAGCCGGGTGATTTTTAGACCATCAAAATCAACCCTTGCTGGTCTTGCCTACAACATCCTAAGGCACCCCCCAAAGTCAAGACCAAAAATGCCCCAAAATAAGGTGTGTACTTTTTGCAACAGTATTCAGCTAACCGCCTCTCACAGAGATCGGATCGAGTACGGAGGATTTTGTTGTTCAAGTGAGAGACACGTTCATTAGGTCGATACCTCTCTACAATCCGTGTCCGTCTGATCATTCTTGTCGATGCCGTCCTGTCCGTTCTCGGTTTTGTGTTATGTTGTCTCCGCCCGCCCGGAGGATAGGGCAACGCTGGGGAGCGACCCGAGCGCCGAGGTGGGTGGCTAGACGGTTGGGCCGTGTGAGAAGCACGGCCTTTCCTTTTACAGTCCTCAAGCAACCGGAAGCCCATTAAAGCGATAAACCCAATTAGACGCTTGCGAGGTACAGCTGCTTTGGAGTCTTGTAACCCAGGGCCTGATGGGGTCTCTCCGTGTTGTAAAACCGAAAGTATGCCGCCAACCCCTCCTCCAGATCGGACACCCGAAGATACTCTTTCAAGTATACCTCTTCGTACTTGACCGTTTGCCACAAACGCTCCACGAACACGTTGTCCAAAGCCCTTCCTCGCCCATCCATGCTGATCCGAATCCCGTGGTTCTCCAAGCGCCCGGTAAAATCTCAACTTGTGAACTGGCATCCTTGATCGGTGTTGAAAACCTCCGGTCTTCCCCGCCGCAAAGCCTCATCCAGTGCGTCATTGCAGAATCGCCCATCCAACGTATTGGAAAGCCTCCAAGAGAGTAGGTACCTGCTCCACCAGTCCATCACGGCCACCAGATACATAAAACCTTGGGACATCCGGATATACGTGATGTCGGTGCTCCACACCTGATCGACGCGGACAATGGCCACTCCGCGGAGCAAATACGGATAGACGATATGACCTTCGTTTTTGACCGTGGTGCGCGGTTTTGCATAAATCGCCTCCAGACCCATCTTCCCCATGAGTCTTTCGACTCTCTTGGGATTGACCTCATGTCCCAGCCCCTTCACGTAAACCGTCATCCGTCGGTACCCATAAAACGGAGTCCGGGTGTATTGCTCGTCTATCAATCGCATCAATTCCAAGTTGAGGGCCGAATCCCGAGCTGGAGCGTAGTACAAGCTCGCCTGGTTGAGCCCGAGCAACTCGCACTGACGGCGGATGCTGATCTCCAAGAACCCTGGTTCGATCAGCTTCCGTTTCGCATCAGTTGACTCGGGCACACTTTTTTTTTAGCCACTCGAGCTCCATCTTCAGCCGGCCGATTTGTTCAAAGAGCTCAGTCTGTTGTGACGCCGACTCCCGCTCTTGCCGACCATTGCCGCTGCTGAAAAACTTTGGCCCTTCCTCCACCAGGCGCCGCTTCCACTGGCTGACTTGATTCGGGTGCACACCATGCTCACCGGCAACCTGGTTGATCGTCTTCCCCTCTTTAGCCGCCTCCAGAGCCAACTGGAACTTGAAAGCACCACTGTAACGTTTTCTCTTCTCTCCCATCCATTGCCTCCACATGCCTTTTGATTGTCAACAAATCCACCTTAGCACGTGGTCCAGTTTTTGGGGGCATTATACTTTTGAAGCCTTTCGCGCCCTATACGGGCGCTTGGCTTCTTGCGGTTGATTTGATCCGCTCCGGATCTTTCAACCACTGAAAATACGTCGACATTGCCAAAAAGGGAGAAGTATGTCCGAAATCGGTCCATGAACTGAGTTTTTTCCCAGAAAGCACGGCGGACTCCGCCTGTTCGGCTCGCTGAGATCATGTTGTAGATCCTAACACCCAATTACTGATTTATTCTTATACATTTTTGGGCAAAAAATCGCTTTCCTCATTTTGCCCTCACGGATTCAGGAAAGAACTTTTTCTCAAGTACTTATGACTGTCCAGAGTCGAGGTGTTCTGCTCAAATCTCAAGCGAATAAGATGAACGTCCAGGGGATGAACTTCCATCTTATTGCCTTGTTTCACTTCCCCAGTGATCAAGTCTTCGTATGCAACTATAGGCGGGGTGCTCTCCAATAAAATTTCGACGGACTCCTTGCGAAGCCCGATCACATAACATAGTGTATCACTTCCATCGGCTGCACAACGCAATTCGGTCGGCCAGGCAGAACCTGAATCCGCCTTCTTTATACGGACCGGTCGCTCGACTCCCGCCAAGGAAAAGGCTTGATCGAGAACCGACGATAGAATCTCGGAAGAGATTGGTTCCACAAAAGCGTTGTTCGCCAACTGGATTTTCTTGTCACCAGTGATATCCTTTCGATAAGGGTCAAATAGGAAGCTCTTGCCGACCATGAGTATACGGCCTCCTTGCTTCGCATACTGCTGGAACGCCTCTAGAGTTTCATAGGACGCATAACGGGCGGAAGGGATGATCGCCAGCTTGAAGTCTTTGAGTTTTCCCTCCACGGCCATCTTGTCTGTGACAAACCCTAATGGGGCATCGAGGCCGTTGGCCGCATCATAAACGGTTATTAGAGTCTTGCGATGTAGATCTCCGTCCAGGAAAAGAGACGGCTTTGAAAGGTAAATGGCAACCTGCGGTCTTGTCGGAAACAGAGCAATTTGGGCCGCTAGGCGTCGCAAATCCATAGCAGTTGTGGCCGTAGCCCATGCGACGTCGGGCTGACTCCATGCAGTGTCGCTCATTCCTGATGGTGTTGGATCATTTTCATTATTGATGATGCCTTTGTCCCATACCCAGAATGTGCTTAGCCGTAGTCCGTGAAAATAGCTATGCCAGTAAGTTGCCTTAACATAATTTTCAGGGATAGGCGTTTGATGAACGTAGTGGTACTCTAGATCGGCCAATGGTTTTCCCGGTGTGACAGACTTTAAAAAGTCGAGAAGTATAATGGGTTCCCGCCATTTATATGCATAATCGGGGTTATTTGGCTCGCGCGAGGCATCGAATCCTGGAATATCCCACAACTCGGCTCCCTGCTCGAAATCAAGCCCTGTCTCTGGACTAAGAAGTTTAGAGGCCTGAGGTTTATTGGAAATTAGAGTATTGGGTGAATGCTTCTTGATCTCCGAACGAAGCCACTTGAACCATTCGTAAAGTTGCGTCTGATGAAATACCAACCAATCATATCGACCGGGATCGTGTTCACTGAAGGCAGGCTCTATATCGGAAAAGTTGTGATAGGATGTGGACCAAACTTGATTGAGCTTTTGAATGCTCTGATAAGTTTGGAATAGAGATTGCCGGTATTTGTCCAGATAAGAGCTGTCAGTATTCTTATATGTCGGTTCGTTCATCACCCAAACGAGGTGAAATCCGCTTGCCTGGTTGAAAACTGGAGACAAGGCATCGTAATAGCGAGCGACCAATTGGTGAAGGCTTGAAGATTCCGTGGTAAAAGGGAAAAAAGCACCATATATTTTGGTCTTGGAGTTCTTGCTGCGATCAAGACCACTCCAATCCGGCAATGTATCCACTATATCACCGCCAGTGATATCGGGGAAACGCTTCAGCGCCCATTCAGGAAAGTAATGCAATGTCGGATTAAAAGATATTGCAAGCCTATTATCGTTCAATCGCTTCCAGGACGCTTCGAGGCTGCTAATGTTGGATTTATTATACTGGTAGCTCTCATTAATCAGACTTAAGGAAGCATAGCTGTCGTAATCGTCTCCGACAATGTTGAAGCCGAGTGCTGGCACACTTTCCAATTGGCTTGACAACTGCGCGTAGCCCATTGGGCCTATAAATGTGACTGGTTTGTCACCAATAAAAAAATTGCCGTCACGAACTTGCACCAAACTGAGATTAGGACTCGCAATGGAGTCAGATGAGTGGCATGCTTTCCCCCTGTTGATTGCCTCGACATTCTCAGCCACAAGTCTAGTGAGGAAGTCAAGGTCATGGAACGCTTCATCGCTCCTGCCGACTTTGAATTTTTCCTGAGCAATCGGAAAAAATAGATGAACAATCTCGCTGGCTGCAAAAGGCTTTGAGCAGCTATCACGATTAGCTTCGACTTTGCTCAACTCCTTGTCAAGTTCAGCCGTAATTTGAGTGAGCTGTGAGATGCTTTTGCTAAAAACATCCTCTTCCGTAGTGGATTCTATAACTCCCTCTGTAAATAATAATATAAGGATAATAATAGCTAGGAGAAGGTGCTTTGAGGGAATGGATTGGCTGGCCATCTTAGTGCTGCATCTTGGATGATAGAGTAAAAAGTTGAAGCGCGGGGCCATGATATATATCGCAATGGAACTTTGAAATGAATCGCATAATTGGTAGTGTAAGATCAATTGTGTGAAATCGGAAACAGTAGAAAAAAAGCGCTTTTCCTTTAAAAGAGGGTTTACCACAACCAAACTCAAAGAAAGGAAAAGCGCTATGAAAGTGGAAATCAATGTACCTGAGGTGGTAAGTATTTTCAAAGAAATTCAGATAGCACCCGAGAAAGTGTTCGAGATGGTTCGCCTGAACGTACGGGAAATCGTGGGACAATATCTGACGGAGATAATGGAGGCGGAATTGACCCATTTCCTCGGAAGAGAGCCCTATGAAAGAAAAGGTAAGGAATCCACTCACCGCAACGGCTCCTACGGGCGAAGGTTCACTATTATACTCTAAACGGTTACGATCTGGACATTCTTGAACGACTGAAAGTTCCACGT
>CALBZH010000773.1 GCA_937889795.1 uncultured Syntrophobacteraceae bacterium
TGGCGGAAGTGTGAACGAGGTAATCCAATGCCTGTCCGAAGCCGGAATCGAAGTGGCTCCCTCCGAAGCGGTCTCCGCCAAATCCTCCGCCGCCAAAGGCCCCGCCACGAAATCCACCGCCTCCGAATCCCCTTGCGGCGACTTCGAGGGCGCCGGTCGGGATCAGCAGAGCCGCCATCAGGACAGCAAGGACGATGGCCAAGGCATACCGTCTCGCGTTCTTTTTGTGATTGAGCATCGTGGGGCTCCTCCGTAGGCTAGGGCTTGCGCGTTTCTTCCGGGACGGTCTTCAAGAAATCGGTTTTCTCGGCGTTCTTGGGAAGCAGGGCCGAGAAGACGACATCAGGCAGATGCGCGTTAAACTCCCAATCCGAGAGCACCGCCGTGTACTGGGGAGAGGATGCCACCGTCTTGTAGGTGATCGTCACTTTTCGAGGAACCAGGCGAGTGCCGTCCTCGATCCAGATCTGCCAGTCGATGCGATCCTGGATGAAGACGAGGTGATGACATCGGACGCCACTCACATGATGCAGGCCAACATAATACCCTTCCTTGACGCGGCCCATGAGAGTGCGGTGGGGGTCTTTGGTGAACAGCTCAGAGAGGGGAATCGACCATTGGTGCTGCTTCATCAGCGAATCGAGAGCCGCCTCGGCCTGAGGCTCGGCGGGGATGACACCATACGCATTATGGGCCGCGTCCAGGACCGTGATGCTCTTACCGTCGTACCAGAAACGCCGACCACCGCGATCCCCGGAATATTCGAAATAGAGCTTGTCGGGGCGCCTGGCCGCGAACTCCGCCGAGGCGGAGTACTGGATCTTCCCGTCGGGGGGGACCGGGTCGTCGTAGGTGATTTCAGCATGGAAGCTGATCTCGCTCGCGGACTTGAGGAAATCTCCCATTTCCTTCATGAGTCTGGCAGCCAAGGGGTCAACTTTTGCCTCGGGAAGAGTCTCCGGTTTTGCTTTCGTATCACCCCCGCTTTGTGCCAGGCACCAATTGCTCACCGGGACCAGCATCGTCAGCAGGACCCACACACTGATGCAAAGAAGTCTTCGCCGCATAGGCTTTTCCCCTCCATGATTTGGTTTCAACCAACACGATCGTTTTGACTTGCCTGCGCTTCTTGTACAGCCTTTCTTCCTTGTCTCCGCGCTTGGTGGACTTCTCGTTTCATCAACCGCAACCCGGTCTTCCAGACCTCGACAGACCTACCCGGACAGCCCCATACGTCAATGGCCGGGAAACGACAGTCCGCCGGAAGCGCTGGGAGAAGATCGGGATTCTTGAGGATGTAGTCATTGGTCAACGTATTGCGGAAGCGTGGATTTCTGCTCACCAATGGATCAGCAATGCCACGAAATCAAATTAATTATCCCACTTTCTGTCTCCGCCTACAAAGGAAATGAAAGAGCAGCTATGCAGTGATATGGGCGTGCGGTTGGTGCCGGTGGCCGCCCTGGCCATACGGTCTGTCATGCGAGCTCTGTCATGCTGTCTGATATACGGTCTTGCCAAACGCCGAGGAATCGTCCAAGATGTCTGAAAGGCTGCCTCAGCTCACGCGTTTCTGCCAATGAAACAGCAGCCAGTGGCTCCAGAGAACTGGTGACAAACAGCGTTCCTTGTGTGATCCATTCGATCGTTTCACTGCCAGCTTAATGTGGATCAACCTCGACTGAGGGTTGGGTTTCTCGGTTTCAGAACCTTGAGGAGGTCCAGAACCACATGCGACGTGGCACCCCGACCCACTTAGACCGCGCCTCGGCAACCGACGTCCTCATCAGGGTGCTCCTCCCTTATGCGGTCTTTGCCGCGCTCTGGATCCTGTGCCTCGACCGTCTTGTGGAATGGTTTTTCCATGAGTCGGTGCAAGTGCTTGCGGTCAGCATCCTCAAGGGCTGCCTGCTGGCCGTCATCACGTCCCTGGTGCTCCACAAGCTCATTCAGCGCCTCCCGGGCGGCCCGCAGGGAAAGCGGAGGACTTCTTCTCCGTCCAGACTGCGTCTGCTGCTTCCCTCGATCCTGCTCGGTACGGCGATCATCGTCCTGACGACGGGCCTCATTGTCCACAACTTCAAGGACGAGAGAGACAAGCAGGTGGCTCGCCTCCAGATCATCGCCGACCTGAAGGCTGGCCAGATCGCGGATTGGCTGAAAGAACGCGATCGAGACGGACATTTTGTCCGGACCAGCCGGTTTTTCGCTGAAACGTACCGCCGGTGGCGGGACACGGGTGACAGGGCAAGCGGCGAACTGCTCAAGAACCGCCTGGACGAGTACCGCGATGACAGGCTCTTCCACGGTGTGCTTCTGCTCGATGAGGAAGCCGAGGTGCTGTGGAATTCCGAAGGGAAAAAGGCGTCCCTGGATCCGAGCCTGCAGGAGGCGATCCTGCGTGCCTCAAGTGAGGGCCGGACTCTCCCTGTTGGCCCGTACGTGGACCCGGAGGGCCGGTCGCGATTGGATTGGATTGCGCCCTTGCTGTTCGCCGGCAGTCATCCAAGGCCCGTCGTTGTCCTACGAAACGATCCCCAAGGATACTTGTTTCCAACCCTTCAGACCTGGCCTTCGCCTGGCAAGACGGGTGAGATCCTCCTTTTCCGTAGAGACGGTGACGAGGTGGTCTGCCTCAATGCGCATCGCGGTCGTAAAGGCGGCGTCCCGATGCTGCGCCTGCCCGTAACAAGTCCTGATCTTCTCACCGCCCAGTTTGTGCGTGGAGAGGCAAAGGCGGACAGCCCCATTGAAGGGGTCGATCTCTGGGGGATTCAGGTCCTGGGTGTTGCGCGCGGGATTCCCGGCACGGACTGGTTCCTCATCGCCAAGATGGATCGGGCGGAAGCCCACCAGGAAGCAAGCCGAAACGCCTCCTGGATCGCGCTTGCAGGGCTGCTTGCCTTGTTCACGGTTGCTGCCTGGGCGTTTGTCTTCCGGCAGCGTCAAGAGCTCGTGCAGTCGGAGCGCGAGCGCGAAGTCCAGGCGGAAAAGCTTCGCAAGCTGCAGCTGTTCGATGCCATCTCCGAAAGATCGGGGGATGCGATCTATGCCAAGGACACCGCGGGACGTTACCTGCTGTTCAACGCGGAGTCCGGGAGGATCATGGGCAAACGTCCGGAAGACGTGCTCGACAAGGATGACACGAGATCGGAAGAGCGTCGTGTAGGGAAAGAGTGTAGATCTCGGTGGTCG
>CALBZH010000774.1 GCA_937889795.1 uncultured Syntrophobacteraceae bacterium
GGGGCATGAACTGCAGCATCTGCGCGTTCTTGTTGATGAAAACATCGTCCAGGACAGGCTTGATCAGATAAGCCACCGCACCCGTGCAGCCCCCGACGAGCAGCATTGAGATCATGGACAGGGCCAGCCGCTTCCAATAGGGCAACGCCAGCGCCAAAACCCGTTTGTAGACTTCCATCGGCCCCTCTTTCTCCCTTACTTTCGCTCGGTTGCCCGAAAATACTTCAAAAAGGTGTAGTAGGCATACGAGATGGCCAGGAAAAAGCCGGCTCGTCCATCCAGAAAGCCGCCCTTGAGGCCATACATCTTGATGAAGGTGAACAGCGGTCGAAAAACCATCGACACCCACCCGGGGTTATGCCCCCCGCTCACCACCTCATCCGCCGCCAATCGACTGTAGCGCTCCATTCGCGACAGGTAATCCTCGACCGAGGAGTAGGTAAAATGCTCCATCGGCTGTCTCAAATAACCGGTCTTCCCATCCAAAACCACCCTCTCGTGCACGGCCCGCTCGGCAAACCGCCCGGCTCCCTTGCGGAAAAGCCGCAGCGAATAATCCGGGTACCAGCCTCCATGTCGGATCCAGCGGCCGCAAAAGTAGTTCCTGCGCGCCACATGGTATCCATCCTCCGGCCCGTCCGCCTCGAGGATCGCCTCGATCTCGATGCGCAAGCCGGGGGTTACCCGTTCATCCGCATCAACGCTGAGAATCCACGGTCCATGAGCCTTGTCCACGGCGAAATTTTTCTGTGCCGCAAAGCCGTGCCATGGCTCCTCAAAAACCGCTGCCCCCAAACTTCGGGCGATCTCGGCCGTCCCGTCCTCGCTGAACTGATCGACGATGACGATTTCCGAAGCCCATTGGAGGGTCCGAAGGCAATCACGGATGTTGGCCGCCTCGTTTCGGGTGATGATGGTCGCCGAAAGCTTCTCCATGCCCGTCAGCCACTTCTTCGCTCGATACGGTCTTGCGCGGATTCCAGGACGGAGAGCACCTGCTCGACGGAAATCCCTTCCATACACCGCCACTGCGCGCATTTCCCGCGCTTGAAGCAGGGCGAGCAGGGCAAGCTCGATCGGACAATCGTATGCATGTCCCCGTAAGGCCCCGTGCGATCCGGGCTGGTTGGCCCGAAGAGCGCGAGCACGGGAACGTTCAGTCCGGCAGCGATGTGCATCGGACCCGTGTCGTTTGATATGAGCCACTTCGCACGACGGATGATCTCGACCAGCTCACGCAGGCTTGTCCGGCCTGCCAGCGAAACGGCTCTCCCCGCCGAATGGTCGACAACAACGGAGGCCAGCCCGGCATCCGCCTTGCCAGCCACCACCAACGACGTCCATGGAAGACGGGAGGCCAGCTCTCCAAAGCGCTCCGCGGGCCATTTCTTGGCCTCTCCTCCCGCCGATGGCGCCATCACCGCATACTGCTCCGGGAGCGTTGCCAGCAATGGAGACTCAACCGGAGGAGAAAAGGCGTGCCGGACTGGATCCGCTGAGCAGCCCAGGAAACGTGCTATCTCCAGATAGCGGTCGATGGCATGCACATCCCTCCCGCCCCTCACACGGTGCGTGTAGAAAAACGGACTGCCCTCCCGGCCTTCTCTAAACCCGATTCTAACGGGACATCGGGTGAGACCCGCGATCAAGCCGCTCCGAAAGAGTCCCTGAAGGTCCACGACCCAGTCAAACCGCTCTGCCCTCAGATCTCGCCCGAGCCCCCAAAGCGCACGCAACGTCTCACCGGCGGAATCCAGTCGCTTCCATCGATCCTTGTCAATGATCCAAAGTCTGCTGATCTTCGGGTTGTCCTGAAGGATGCCGTCGAGCCCCCTCGCCACAACCCACTGAACCTCGGCATCCGGAAATCGATCGGTAATGGCGTGCAGGAAGGTGAGCCCGTGCACCACGTCGCCGAGTGCGCTCGGCTTGATGACGAGAACCTTTCGTGGCAAGACGTCGGAAAGGTCTCTTCCGGATACGGCGTTACTCCTCATGGCTGCACGACCAATCCCTTTGGACCCGCTCAGTACGAAGAAACAGGTGGTCAATCGCTACGCTTCAACCTGGGTGGGACCTTACTGCCAAAGACGCCCCCCCTTGTCAACTCCCGCAAGCCGGGAGCCTCCCGTTTCGCGGATGTCCGGTGTGGGCTTTTCAAAAAATATCTGCTATAAGCATCACCCAACCGGAAGTTGAAA
>CALBZH010000775.1 GCA_937889795.1 uncultured Syntrophobacteraceae bacterium
GTCTCTGGCTTCGGTTCCCGATGCACAGTGGGATCGCATCGCAGCGCTCGGCTTCGATGCGGTTTGGCTCATGGGGGTCTGGGAGCGCAGTCCCGAGGGCATCCGGATCTCCATGGCAAACGACGGGCTGATCGAGGACTTTCGCCGCGCCCTTCCCGATTTTTCTCCCCCGGACAACGTGGGGTCCCCGTACTGCGTGCGCCGCTACGCCGTCGATCCTCACTTGGGTGGCCCCAAGGCCCTGGCGGGGGCCCGACGCAAGCTGGCCGCGCGGGGAATGCGCCTCATCCTGGATTTCGTCCCGAACCATGTGGCCCCCGATCACCCGTGGGTGACGGACCACCCCGAGTACTTCATCCGGGGCACCGAGGAGGACCTCGGGGCTGATCCGCGCTCGTTCGTGTCCTGTGGCGGGAAGATCATCGCCTGTGGTCGTGACCCCTATTTCCCAGCCTGGCCTGATGTGCTCCAGTTGAACGGCTTTGATCCAGGATTGCGATCGGCGGTCATGGAGACGCTGGACTCCATCGCCGGGCAGTGCGACGGGGTGCGCTGCGACATGGCCATGCTCCTGATGAACGCCATTTTCGAGAGAACCTGGGGGAGTCGGGCTGGATCAAAGCCCGAAAGGGACTACTGGCCAGAGGTCATCGCTGCCGTCAAAGAGCACTACCCCGGATTCCAGTTCATTGCCGAGGCCTACTGGGACCTGGAGTGGGAGCTCCAGCAGCAGGGCTTCGACTATTGCTACGACAAGCGACTCTACGACCGTCTGGAGCATGACCCGGCGGAGACCGTGCGGCTTCACCTGTGCGCCGATCTCGGTTACCAGGAAAAGCTGGTCCGCTTCATCGAAAACCACGATGAGCCGCGGGCTTCCGGCACATTCTCGCCCAATAGGCATCGGGCGGCAGCCGTGACCGCGTTGACGGTTCCGGGAGCCCGGTTGATTCATGAAGGGCAAATGGAAGGCCGCACGGTCAGACTGCCCGTCTTTCTGGCCCGCCGTCCGGAGGAGCCGCCGGACGGGAAGCTCAAGGCATTCTACCGGCAACTGCTGGAAAGGCTTCACACAGGAGGCCTCTGTGAAGGGAGCTGGAGCCTCTGTGAACGGACAGGCTGGCCGGACAATGCGAGCTATCTGAATCTTGTTGCCTGGTGCTGGCGGAATGGCGATCGGAGGTGGTTCGTCGCGGTGAACCTTTCGGATTCGGCCTCGCAGGGACTGGTTAGACTCCCGTGGGACGATCTGAGGGGCAGGACCTGGCGCCTGACGGACGCTTTTGCGGGGGCCGTCTACGATCGAAGCGGGGATGAGCTGTCGGGCTCGGGGCTCTACGTAGACCTTCCGCCCTGGGAATTCCACGTTTTGGAGTGGGCGTAAGGCATGGGGCAACAATAGGGAATCCGAATGCGACGTGAGGTCACAATGGTAGCGCCGCCTTCCACGGCGGCGACGCGGTGCAGGTGAGAAGGAGGGAAAAGGGTGCGTGGCCGACAGTTGTTCAGCGCAATGATATGGATCGGACTCCTTCTGGCGCTCCAGTCCTGCGCGGGGGTTGGGCCCCGCAGCGTCGGGCGCGACCGGTTCGATTACACGACCGCCATCTCGGATTCCTGGAAGTCGCAGATGCTCATCAACATGGTGAGGATTCGCTATGGCGATGCGCCGACGTTCCTCGAAGTGGCGTCGGTGATCAACCAGTACTCCACCGAGAGCCAGCTGGACGTCCGTTTCACCTGGGTGGACCATCTCGCAGCCGCCTTGAGCAACTCCCAGTCCGCTGGGGCCGGCGCGCGATTCATCGACCGTCCCACCATCACCTACAGCCCCCTGAGCGGTGAAAAATTCGCCCGGAGTCTCATGACCCCGATCCCGCCGCCTGCCATCCTGAGCCTGATCCAGGCGAATTATCCGGTCGATCTGGTCTTGAGGCTCTGTGTGCATTCCGTAAACGGGATTCGAAACCGGTTTGGCGGGTCGGGACGGCCTCGCCCCGCCGACCCGGAGTTTTACGCGCTCGTCGAGAGAATGAGGAGGCTTCAGGCTTCCGGCGCCATCGGCCTCCGAGTCCAGAAGACGAACGAGAAAGAAGCGACCCTGATGACCCTGCGCGCCAAGATGGATGAGGAGACCGCGGCGGACAGTCTTGCCGTGCGAACGATGCTGGGCATGGATCCCAAGGGCCAGGAATTCGCGGTCGCGTATGCGTCCATCGCCAAGAACGACCGGGAATTGGCAATCCTGAGCCGCTCCATCCTCGAGATCATCATCGATCTCGCCTCGTATATCGACGTGCCCGAGGTCCACGTGGAGGAAAAGCGCGTCAATCCGACACTCGTCGAGGAAGGGCCCACCGACCGCCAGCTCAGCCCCCTGATACGGGTTCACAGCTGTCCTCACCGGCCTGCCGATGCGTTCGTCGCCGTGCCCTACAAGGGATACTGGTTCTGGATCGACGACCGGGATCTCCCGTCCAAACGGATGTTTTCGTTTCTCATGTTCATCTTCACCCTCGTGGAAACCGGCGGGAAGGAGGGTGCGCCGATCGTGACGATCCCCGCGGGGTAACCCGGCACCTGGAGATTGGTTAAAATGGGGGGGCGGTGATCGTGACCGAGATCAGCGCCTGGAGGCTTCAGCATGTTCCTGGCAAACGCGAACAAGAGGAGGTTGCCGATGAATCGTGTGAAGAAGAGTATCCTTTTGGGAAGTCTATGTCTGACGGTCCTGCTGACGGCCGTGCCGCTGCTCGCGGCCGAAGGTCCGGCGGCCGGCACCGCGACGCCCGCCACACCCAACCCGGCCATGGAGCAGATCCTGCGCATGGCCAACTTTCTGG
>CALBZH010000776.1 GCA_937889795.1 uncultured Syntrophobacteraceae bacterium
CAGCAACCGGGAGTCTACTTCGGGCTATTGGAAAACTACCCCTACGTCATCGCGCCGAACGACGCCGGCGAATTCGGGTATCCCAAGGGCGACTCCAACGTAACGCTCAACTATGATGGCTCGGGGGGCGTGCCCATCGATTCCGTCTTCAGAAAGATGATGTTTGCGTATTTCATGAAAGACTGGGATATTTTCTTTACGACAAAAACCAACGACAAAAGCAAGATCCTTTTCCGTCGCAACATTCAGGAAAGAATTCGCACACTGACACCATATATCACTTTGGATCATGATCCTTATGCGATCATTACCGAAAGTCGAATATATTGGATGCAAGATGCCTACACAACGTCTCCATACTACCCGAATTCTGCCTATTATGGATCCGGGGCTGATAAAATCAATTACATCCGCAACTCACTCAAGATTGTCATTGATGCCTACACTGGCAAAGTTGATTATTATATATTCGATACCAAAGACCCCATTGTAAACGCTTATCGCAGAATGTATCCCGGGCTTTTCAAGGAGGAGAGTCAAATGCCCCCTGACGTCCGGTCCCAGGTCCGTTATCCGCAAGACCTGTTCGACATTCAGATGTTCACCTACGCCAAATATCACCAGACCGATCCGGAGGTTTTTTACCAGCAAGAGGATATCTGGGACGTTGGCATACCCGAAGTGGTGCCTGAAAAACAGCGCCCCACCCGATCTTATTACCTCACCCTGGACCTAATCGAGCCCAACCGCTTCGACTTCGTTCTGGTCTCGCCGATCATGCCGAAGGGGCGCGCCAATCTCAGGGCAATGGCGCTCGCCGGATCCGATCGATTAAATTACGGAAAGCTCATTGTCTACAGTTTTCCCAAGGGGGAGCTCGTTTATGGACCCGCTCAGGTCCATTCACTCATCAACCAGGACACGATGGTATCGCAGCAGTTTACGCTGTGGGATCAGGTGGGCTCGCAGGTTGCCCGCGGCAAGATGATCATTTTCCCCGTCGGGAGAATGCTCATTTACATCCAACCAGTCTATTTGAAGTCGTCCACGACCTTGAAGATCCCCGAGCTGAAACGGCTGATCATGACTCAGGGTCAGGTCGTCGTGATGGAAAAATCCCTGGAGGAAGCCTATTCAAAGATGATCGAGCGGCTGAAGGCGGAGACGGGGAGGATCGATCAGCGGTTTGCGCCATTGAATCAAGTGCCTCAACCGGTGCTGGCACCACCCGCGGCACCCAAGGTGGAGGAGCCAAAGCCGAGTGCTGCTCAGCCTGTGCCGCCTCAACCGGCGGAACCCCAGCCCCAAGAGCCCGCTCAGGCAGAGCCTCAGCGGCAGGAGCCCGAATCCACGCCCCAGGCGAAACCGCAGGAATCCTGATCGCCGGGAGCCAGATGCAACGCTCAGGATTTGGACTCTTTCGACGGGGCGACCTTGGCCAGCACCCGGTCGTAGTAGACCTGGTTGTGCTCCAATGCGACCGAACGGCTTCGCGACAGATTGAGCTTCATGATGAGATAATTGAGCTTCTGCATCTGGCGGTATTTTTCCTGCGTGTCCTGGATCCCCGAAAGCAGCTCCTGGGTTGAGAGTATTTCCTTCCGGAGCTCCAGCTCGGGGGGCAGACAATCGGCATTCTTGAGGATCTTGTAGGACATACGCAGATCCGCCGGGAGGTGGCTGTCGTCTTCGATCTCGAGGGGTTTTCCTTTTCCCGGAAGATCGTCGAACTCGCCATGCTCCATGGCTTGTCGGATCCGCTCCTCGGCGATCTTGTCGAAGATTGCAAAGAGATTGCTCATGCCGTTCTTTCCAATGCTCTGCAAAATCAAGTATAGTAGTTAACTGAGCTGTAGATCACGCGTTCAACAAAAGCCTCGCACAGGCTTTCTTGCGCCGAGCTCCACCGGGACGAGCACTAGGGCGGAGCATAAACCATCTGGCTCATTCGTGAAAAGAGTCAATTGCACGGATACCCAGCTCCAGGGAGACCTAAGGGATTATGGCGGAAGCACACCCCCCTCAATCGTCAACGCCCATTTCTCCTTCAAGCCCCATCTGGGTGCTTGGAGCGGGTCGATTCGGGGAGCTGGCCCTGAAACGGCTGACGCGCCGCTTGCCGGACACCGACATCACGGTGATCGACGTCCGTCAGGACAAGCTCGACCGGCTCCGAAGCGAATATGGATCGCCCCACATGAGCATCCTCCAAGGGGATGGGCTCAACCGTATGAATCGGGACGATCTCCCGGAGGGGCTATGGATCGTTCCTGCCGTTCCCAAGCATGTCGCTTTCGTGTGGTTTGTAAATCGCCTCAGCGTGGTCGGGACGGTGACCGTCCTGCCGGTGCCCACCGAGCTGGACGGCCAGGTGCCGAATCCTTACCGTGTAGAGGAAGGGACCGTCTATGCCAGTCACGCGACCTTTCTCTGCCCGGATTCCTGCAGCGAGCCGGAGGACATTTGCACGTACACCAAACGGCCGCGAGCGACGAACCTTTTCGAGGTCATCAGCCGCGTCCAGGTACCGGAATATCGGGTTCTGGTCGTGAGGAGCCGCCAGCTGGCTCCCGGCGTCGGCGGCTATCCAATCGCTCAGCTGAGAAAGACCCTGGATCAGATCAGTGCTCACGAAGGGCGGTTTATTATTGCCACGAGCTGCCGTTGCCACAGTGTTATCAATGCCATGAACTGGGAGCCTCGATCAACGGGCTGATTCTCTGCCGCTGGCTGCGCATTCGCCACAGGAGTGTCAATGTGAAAGGCAGGCCACACCGAAAACACCAGAGCACAGGGGCTCAGACGGAGCCCACCAAAGGAACGGCTTGCCCAGTGGGACACCATACGTGCGACCTGATCGAAGAGGTGAACCGCCTGCGCCAGGACTGCCGGCGTCTGATGCAGCTCTCCATCACGGATCCGATGACGGGCTTCTACAATTTCCGTTATCTGATCCAAACCATGGAGCGGGAGATGGAGCGTACTCGCCGAACGGGACTCCCCATGGCGCTCATCATGATCGATCTCGACCACTTCAAGCGCGTCAATGACGAATACGGGCATCCGGTCGGAGATGCGGCTCTCCAGTGGGCTTGCCACATCTGGCGAGAGAACATCCGGAGAATCGACATTCCCTGCCGCTATGGCGGGGAGGAATTCGTCATCGTTCTCCCTGGGACGACCCTCATGCAGGCGAAGATGCTGGCGGAGAGACTTCGCCGCAAGCTTGCCGCGCTCCCGTTGCACGCGGAAAGCGAATCGATCCCCTTGACGGCGAGCTTCGGAGTGAGCGGTTACCAGGGCCAGGAGCCCTGCAGCCCGGAGATGGTGATCGAAGCCGCTGACAAGATGCTTCTGAAAGCCAAGGCAGAAGGGCGAAACCGCGTGTGCATCGAAATGGAGCCCGCTCGCGCTCCCGTCGACGAAGTCACTGCGGACGAGCGAGCGGCGTTGTTTGCGGATCCGGAGTCAACGAAGCCTTTCTGAGCCTCCATTCGAGGCGTGAACGGTTAACAGGAGCATCATGCCAGTGCGGTTCCCACGAGCTTCCCGCTCCTTGGGCAGAGCCGGCCTTGCAGCCATATTGGCTGTGACCGTTGCGCTGTGCACGGGCTGCATCAAGCCCAAGATAACGCTCTTCGGCGATGGATCCGAGCCCCTGGAAGAGTACACGCTTGAGGGAAAAGGGAACGACAAGGTCCTCCTCCTTTCCATCAAGGGATTCATCGGCGAAGGATCGAAGGGAGGACTCCTGGCCTCGAAGCAGAGCATGGTTCAGGAGGTTGCGGCGCAGTTGAAAAAGGCCAGGGAGGATAAGGCCGTAAAGGGGTTGCTCCTGAAAGTCGACTCGCCTGGTGGCTCGGTTACGGCGAGCGATCTGCTCTATCACGAGATCCTCCGGTTCAAGGAGGAAAAGAAGCTCAGAGTCGTGGCCATCCTCATGGGGACGGCCGCAAGCGGCGGCTATTACGTTTCCTTGCCCGCGGACCGTATCGTCGCTCACCCGACGACGGTGACGGGCTCGGTTGGCGTGATCTCAGTCATTCCGAAGGTCTCCGGGATGATGGAAAAGCTCGGCCTGGAAGTCGAGGTGGACAAGCATGGCAGGAACAAGGACATGGGATCGCCCTTCCGACGGAGTACCCCCGACGAGAAACGCATCCTTGAGGGACTCGTAGACGGACTGGGAAATCGATTCATGCAGTTGGTCAGCCAGCACCGCAAGCTGAGTCCCGAATTACTCAGCGATGTGTCCACAGCTCGCATCTACCTGGCCGAGGAGGCCCTGCAAGTCGGCCTTGTCGACGAAATCGGGTATATCGACGACGGACTCAAGCAGGTCAAGAAACTTGCGGAAATCGACAAAGACGCCAAGCTCGTCGTCTATCGCCGCCACGAGAATCCGGAAGACACGATCTACCATTCGGGAGCCGCCGACCTTCCGGCGAGCGCCCGCCTGCTCGATCTAGGCATTATCGTGCCTCTCTCCTCCCTGAGAAGCGGCCTGTACTACCTCTGGCTGCCAGGCTACGAAAATGATTGACGAGCTCCCGAAGAGGGTGTTCCAAAGCAACAGCCCTTCGGGGAGCAAGCTCCAAGGAAATCGTCAGTCTCTTCAATAAGGAGCGGCCCCATGAAACGGATGCTCCGTTTGTTCTGCCAACACGATTTCCACCTGTTTGCCTTTGTCGTCGGATTCCTGGCAATGAACTGGCCGTTTCTCAGCATCTTCGAAGGAAAAGGGCCGGAGGCGCTTATCCTCTATCTCTATGCCCTGTGGGCCCTGGTCATCGTTTTGTTGTTCTGCGTGGCTCGAAGTCTGAGCTCCCCATCAGGGAAAGGGCCATGATTGACCCGCGCACCGTCCTGCTGGTGTTCTGCCTTTACGTGAGCGGCCTGTTTCTCGTTGCCCTCTGGGTCGAGAAGCGGTCCGCCACCGGGCGTAGCCCTGCCAACCATCCGCTTGTTTATTCGCTTTCCCTGGCGGTCTACTGCACCGCGTGGACTTACTACGGGAGCGTCGGCAAAGCAGCAACCTCCGGAATATTGTTTCTGCCAATCTATCGGGGCCCCACCATCGTGGTGCTGATCTGGTGTACCCTGCTGCGCAAGCTGGTTCGCCTCAAGACGATTCATCGAATCACCAGCATCGCCGATTTCTTGTCGGCCCGGTATGACAAATCCCAGCTGCTGGCCGCGCTGGTCACGGTCATAGCCATCATCGGGATCATGCCCTACATCGCCCTCCAGCTGAAAGCAATCATCTCTACCTTCATTCTCATCACAACCCCCATGGCCATCGGGTCAACCTCCGGAGAGCTGCCGGTCAGCTGGATTACCCAGAACATCCCCGCGATTGTTGTGGTGCTGATGATTCTATTCAGCATCGTGATTGGGGTCCGACATCTGGATCCCACGGAGCGCCATGAAGGGATGATCATGGCACTGGCAGTGGAATGTCTCGTGAAGCTGGTGGCATTTTTGATCGTTGGGATCTTCGTAACCTATTTCCTCTTCGGTGGTCTCGGGGATATGTTCGAGAAAGCCCTGAACAGCAGTCACCGAAATCTGGTGAGCTTCTGGGGAATGAGCGGCACCTATTACGCCACCTGGGCAAGTTATCTGGTGCTCTCCATGTCGGCGATCATTTGCCTGCCCAGACAGTTCCACGTGACGGTTGTGGAAAACCCCGATGAAAAGCACATTCTCACCGCCATGTGGTGCTTTCCCCTCTACATGATTCTCATCAATCTGTTCGTACTCCCCATTGCTCTGGGTGGAATCCTGGAGGGATGGCCCGTCGAGAGAGCCGACAACTTCGTTCTCATGATGCCGCTGCAGCATGGCAAACTGTGGCTGGCACTGCTGGTGTTCATGGGGGGAGTTTCGGCTGCGGCAGGGATGATCATGGTAAGCTCGGTGACTTTGGCCACCATGACGACCAATCACCTGCTTCTTCCCTGCGTCGAATGGGTCCCGCTTCTCGGAGGCCTCAAGCGCCACCTATTGAAGTGCCGCTGGGTGGTGGTCGCCGTGGTGATCAGTGTCGGCTTCTATCTGGAGGAGCGGATCTTCAGACCCGTTATGCTGGTCAACATCGGCTTGATCTCGTTTGCGGCATTTCTCCAGTTCGCCCCGGCGCTTGTCGGTGGCCTCTTCTGGCGCAAGGCGAACAAGACCGGAGCCCTGTGGGGCCTCAGCGCGGGATTCCTCATCTGGTCGTACACGCAGTTTCTGCCTTCTTTCGTTCGTAACGGCTGGCTGCCGGAATCTTTTATCGAGGATGGGCCCTTCGGTCTTCGGTTCCTGCGTCCCGAAACCCTGTTTGGATTATCCGGTCTCGATCCTCTCACCGTGACGGTCGTGTGGAGCATGTTTTTCAACGTTAGTCTTTTTGTCCTGGGCTCCCTGCTTTTCGAACAGACCGCCTCGGAGCAGAGTACCGCCGAAGAATTTGTGGGCGTCTTGAGCGAGACTCCTCCCATGCGCCCAGCGGTGGGACGGGAAGCGTACATTGTCCTGGAAAAGACGATCCGCGAGATTCGAGATTTGTTCGAGCAGTATTTCCCGGAAGCGGAGGCGCTTGCCATGATCGACCGATGCATCGACGAAGCGGGTGTCCGGGGCATGGCGACCATCACCATCGTCCAACTGGTGGAGCTACACAGCCGCGTCGAGAAACTGCTTGCGGGGGCGATCGGCTCCGCGGCTGCCTACAAGGCCGTGCGCCAACGGATGGTCCTCGGCACGCGGGAATCCCGGGAGCTTTCGGAAATCTACGGGGAAATCCTGGCCAACTTGAAGCTCACCCCCACCGAGCTCAAGGCAAAGATTGACTTCTACCAGGAGCGCGAGCACCTGCTGATCCGACAGGCTGCGGAGCTCGAAGAAAAGGTCATGGAGCTCGAACGGGAGATCTACGAGAGGAAGCGGGTGCAGAAAGCCCTGCTGGAGAGTGAGCGTCGGTTCCGGGGGCTGGTGGACACCATGAAGGAGGGCCTTGAGGTCGAGGACCAGGTCGGATTGATCACGTACGTCAATGATACCCTGTGCCGCATGTGGGGCTGCTCGCGGCAAAGCATCATCGGCAAGCCTTCGTCCCAGTTCCTGGAGAGTCTCCCCGCGTGTGCGGACAGGCCGGGCGTTTCCCCCGATCTCCCTTCAAGTGCGGAATCCTATGAAACAAGCTGGACCCGAACGGATGGCACCCAAATCACTTCGGTCGTGTCGTCCGTCCCCCTCTTCGATGCGGAAGGTCGCTATGAGGGCAGGTTTTCGGTGCTCACAGACATCTCGCACATCAAGACCATTGAGCGTGAAAAGGCGAACCTCATTTCGATGTTCGCCCACGACATGCGGTCATCCCTGACCGGCATCCACGGGTTGGGGCTCCGTCTGTTAACCAAGGGTGAGCAGATGGATGACGTGCGCAAGACCGAATACCTGCGCATCATCAATCGGGAGGCCGCGAAACTCGAAGCGCTCGTCGACGACTTCCTGGAATTTTCCCGACTGGAAACCGGACGGCTGAAGCTCAACTTCAGGGCCCTGTCCCTGGACAAGGAGCTGATGGAGCTCTTTGAGATCTACGAGCAGCGGGCCTCCCAGAAGGACATGTCCCTGCGCCTCGAAATGGATGAGACGCTGCCGATCATCGAAGCGGATGTGAACCGATTGCGTCGGGTCTTCACCAACCTCCTCGATAACGCACTGAAGTTTTCCACCCCCAAGGGTGTCATCACTCTCTCCGCCAAGGACACACCCGATGAGGTGGTGGTCCGGGTGCAGGATGAAGGCATCGGGATCGACCCGACTGAGCTTCCATACATTTTCGACATCTTTCACCGCGCTCAGGGGGCTGAAAAGCGCGAAGGATACGGGATTGGGCTCGCCACGGTAAAAGCCATCGTTGAAGGACACGGGGGACGTGTCCGGGTCGAAAGTGAGCTCGGAAGAGGCTCGGTCTTTTCGGTGCATCTGCCGAAATCCAGCAAGGAAGAGGAAACCGATCCTGGGTGATGCTGATTGATGGGATCTACAATCGCGTGAGCTCGTAGTCCCTGCGCCCGAGTCCAACCTGTTCCGCATAACGGAGCTGGTGCTCCCAGTCGATGTGCGGGTACACAGCCTTGACCTTATCGACGTTCGCCATCGGGTTGTCTTTGAGGCAGGAAGCCTCCAGGGCGGGCTGCCCGTTGACCAGGTCCATGCACGCCTGATCGATGGCCACGGGATCTCTGGACGCAAGAATCCCGATGTCGGGCACGATCGGGGCGTCCGCGAAGGGATAGCAGTCGCAGGCGGGGGACACCTGAGTCACGAAGTTCACGTACAGTGCCCGGCCTTCCTTGTCCTTCACGGCCGCGACCGTATATTCCACCATCTTTTCCATGAATTGCACCAGATCTTCCGCCCAGTCGATCTCCAAAGCCCCCTGAGGACAGGTATGAATGCAGCGGGCACACCCCACGCAGCACCTCTGGTCGATCACGGCCATTCGAGTGACCTCCGGCGCGGGTTTGGGGCTGTCCGCTGGACGGTCTACCAGATGGATGGCGTCATGGGCACATTGGTCCCGGCAGAGACCGCATCCGATGCATTTTTCCAGGAGGAGCTTCGGCGCCACATCCGAATGCTGCGCCATCTTGCCGCGCCTTGATGCAGCCCCCATCCCGACGTTCTTGATGGCCCCTCCAAACCCCGAAGCTTCATGAAGTTTGAAATGAGCCACTGAAACCAGGGCAGCCGCATGCACAACCGCCGAACCGATATAAGCGGTCTCAAAGTGCTTGAGGGCCACGGGAACGGCGACATCTTCCCGACCGTCGATCCCGTCGGCAATGATCAGCGGCGCACCCACGACCGAATAAGCAAACCCGTTCGAAACCGCCGTCCGGAGATGGTCCACCGCATTCCCGCGGGTGCCCACATACAGGGTGGATGCATCGGTTAGAAACGGCTTGCCGCCCGCTTCTCGAACGGCGTCGATGATAGGCTGCACGAAGAGGGGGCGAACAAAGGCCGTGTTCCCCCGCTCACCGAAGTGAATCTTGACGGCGGTCAGCCCGTTCTTCTTGGTGGCTTTCCGGATGCCTGCAGCCAGGACCAGCTCCCCGATTCGAGTGAGCAGGCTCTGATTCTGAGCTCTCAAATCAATAAAGAACACCTTGCTTGCCATCGATCGCGCGTCCTGTCGTTGTAGGTTCAAGATTGCATTCTCCTTCTCCCGGAGTGCTGGTCATTCTACCGCCATCCATCCTGAAATGACAGGGGGCATCCTGTGGGTTAAGGCGGTATGCACCCGACTCAGGCCTCTCCCGTCT
>CALBZH010000777.1 GCA_937889795.1 uncultured Syntrophobacteraceae bacterium
CGCTCTTCGCGCGAAGGATCTGACCCAACAACTGCTTCCGTTCTCCAAGGGTGGAGCCCCGATCAAGAAGCCCGCCTCCTTGTCCAACGCCGTCCGTGAGGTCTGCCGCGCGTCAACGAAAGGCACGTCGGTGGTTTGCGAGGTTTGTGTTTCCGATGACCTGTGGTCCGCAGAAGTGGACGTGCTTCAGTTCAGACAGGCGCTGCAACACCTCGTAGGCCATGCTGTCCAGACAATGGAAGACGGAGGGACCATCTTCACGAGCGCGGTCAACATATTCATCGATCACAACAGCGTATCACCGTTGCGACCGGGAAAGTACATCAAGATCTCAATCCAGAATCAAGGTCGAGGCATTCCAGAAGAGCTCATCGGGCGTATCTTTGATCCCTATTTTAGCATGCGAGATCTCCAGGCTGGCTTGGGCCTCGCAACGGCCTACTCCGTCATCAGCAACCATGGGGGAACGATTACCGTTGATTCCAAGCTTCATGAGGGAACGAAGTTCGAAGTCTATCTGCCTGCCCATGAGAGCACTGACACAAGGCCTTCGGCACGGGCAATCGCAACACCCCGTAAGCAGCACTGCATCCTCGTCATGGACGATGAAGCAGTCATTCGGAATGTCGTTGGGGACATGCTGAGCCATCTCGGGTATTCCGTAGCCTTTGCCGAGGATGGATCGGAAGCCATTGAAATCTACAGAACAGCCATGTCATCCGGCAACTCCTTTGATGGGGTCATCATGGATCTCACGGTGGAGGGCGGCATGGGAGGCAAAGAAGCCATTCAGAAACTGAGGACCATCGATCCAAACGTCAAGGCCGTGGTTTCAAGTGGCTATTCCCATGACCCCATCATGTCGCATTTCAGAGAATATGGATTTTGCGGGGTCCTCGACAAGCCTTACAAACTGTCTGATCTGGACAACGTTCTGAACAACCTGCTCTTGATGGGTCAACCTTCTTAGCCGGCAAACAGTTGAGGGTCATTCATGGAAGCGGTTCTGCAAGACCAGTACGAAAAAGAAATTGAATCCCCCTTCACCGACAGCCTCACCGGTCTTTGTACACATGGCTTCTTCCAGGCTTGTCTGGATCGCGAGATCAGCCGAAACCAGCGGCATGGAGATCCGTTTTCTCTCGCCCTGATCGATGTCGACTGGTTTTCCAGCTATAACAGGCGCCACGGCTCTCTGGAAGGCGACAAGGCACTCAAGAACATCGCAAACGAAATCGTCCTCCGTATTCGCGAAGTTGATTTGGCTGCACGGTATTCCGGAGACGTGTTTGCGGTAATGTTCATCCGCTGCAAGCTTTCGCAGGCCGAGGTCGCGGCGGAGCGCATCCGCAAAAGCATCGAAGAGAAGGCGGGCAGACGTCTCACCGCCAGCATCGGAATCGCATCTTATTCCAAGGACCTGACCAAGGACGCATTATTGGCCAAGGCCGAGGACGCGCTCCTTCAGGCCAAAATGAGGGGCAAGAACCGAGTCTTTGTCACGGAAGAGACGGAAGAGACTCAAGAGGATGTCTCCCCCCGTGTTCTCATCGTCGATGATGAGCCGATGAACCTACAGCTGTTGGAAGCCCTGCTGCAGCCTCTCAGTGTCGAAGTGATCAAGGCCACAAATGGTCCGGATGCATTGCACCTTGTCCACAAAGCCGAAGTGGATCTTGTTCTCTTGGATGTGATGATGCCCGGAATGGATGGCTTCGAGGTCTGTCGTCGGCTCAAACAGGATGAATCCACGCGTCTGATCCCGGTCGTCCTGCTGACCGGAAACGATAGCATGGATGCAAGACTGGCCGGGATCGAATCGGGAGCTGACGATTTTCTCGCAAAACCGCCGAACAGCGCCGAGCTTCTTGCCCGAACACGCTCGCTGGTTCGGGTGAAGTCCTTGAACGACAAGCTCACCAGTATCGAAAATGTACTTTTTTCTCTGGCAAACACGATTGAAGCCAAAGACAGCTATACAGAAGGCCACGTTCAGCGAGTCGCGAGCATGGCAAAATCGCTCGGCAGGATGATGGGCCTCAGCGAAAAGGATCTGAAGGCTCTCATGCTCGGAGGCATTCTTCATGACATCGGGAAGATTAAGGTAGCCGATTCAATTCTCAACAAACCCGGCGCACTCCTCCCGGACGAATGGGAGATCATGAAGGAGCACTCCGAAATCGGCTACCAAATCTGCTATCCCCTGAAGA
>CALBZH010000778.1 GCA_937889795.1 uncultured Syntrophobacteraceae bacterium
CATCGCTCGCATCAGCCGCAGCCGGTCCGTTCGATAGCCCAGAAATTCGATCGCCGGAGAAGCGTCCAAGCTCCTGGCGAATGCTTCGAGTCCCGGCCGCTGGGGCCCATCTCCAATCAGAAGCAGGCGGCACTCGGGGTGATCGCGACGCAACAGATCGAAAGCGGCGATGAGATCTCTGACGTTTTTTCGATGAGCCATCTGCCCCACATATCCGATGCGCCTCTCACCGTTGTCCGGATACTCGTCGGGGGCAGGCTCCAAACTTGCCTGTTCGACCTCAGAAAGATCCACCCCGTTCAGGATCATTCGACTTCGCTCCACCGGTACACCGATCCGGCGCATATCGGCAGCCAGCTCTTCCGAGAGGGGTGCGACACGGTCGAAGTGGCGCAACGCAAGGCAGCCGGCACGGATGAAGACCTGAAGCTTGAGATCCGGAACATTCTCGAACCCATGGGGTGTGGCAACGGCATAGGCACCGGTCACCCTTGCGGCCGCCAATCCGAGAATGTCGGACTTGTATCCGTGGGTATGAACGACTTGAATCCGGTTCTCTCGAATGACACGAGTCAGGGCCGGAATCACCCGCGGATCGAAACGACCGGCCATCCGGATCCGGTGACACGGATACCCGAGCGCCTGCACCCGGGACGCCAGCTCGAGGTTCTGCCTGGGCGATTCACAGGTGACGGCGAGTTGAAATTCGACTTCCGCGGGATCAAGGTTGCGGGCCAAGGCCAGAATCCACATCTCGGCCCCGTAGAAACCGGCGGGGGAAATGAATTGAAGAACACGAATGCGAGGCATTTCCCGTGCTACCTCTTGGTCGGCTGCCACATGACATACTGGCGTCCGAGCAAGACCTCTCCCCAGGACTTCAGAATGGCAATCATGGCGATGGCAAAATAGTTGGCCAGCTTGAAGATGAGGCTCTTTCTCGTATGGTCTGGTACAACAAAAGAGAGTGGAGCAAGAATCGACAGGGCAAGCTGAGGAAGAAACGTCACAAGCGCGACGGCAGACTCACGGACGATCAACATGTTCGAGAGGAACAGGGCGATGAGGAAAAAGGGAGTCATCCAGCGGAACAGCTTGTGACTGATGAGCTCCAGCGAAACGATGCCGTACTTGAACGGATTCAGAAGGCTGCGATTGGATTCGGCAAACAAGGCCTGCATGCCGCGCGAGATGGTGCGCACCTTGCGCTGCAGCTCGTCCCATTCCTTGGCTGCCGCCCGGTAATACGCCTTGACCCGAGGATCCTCCACCACACGAAGCCCACGCTTGATGCACCGGATGGCCACATAGAAATCCGGAGGAAACGCGGGGTTCCATCCCCCTCGAGCGATTTCCCGTCTCACGGCGTAGAACCCACCCGTCACCCCGATGATCGATCCCACCTGCGAAGCATACTTCCGAACCATCATGTCGTAGAGAATATAGCTCTTCTCTCCGCGCTGTCGACCGTCGCCCCCGATGATGACATCTCTGCAGCTTACCACCCCGATTTGCGGATCGTTGAAGTTCTGTACAATCAGCTGCACGCAATCGGGTCGTGTGGTGATGGCAACATCCGTGAAGATGATGATATCGGACTGGCATTCCCGAACGGCATGATTCTGAGCGACGACTTTGCCCCCTCTGAAGGGGAGATCCACGAACTTGATCTGACCGGAGTCAAGCTCCTTCACGATCTCCTCGGTCCGGTCCGTCGAGGCATCCGAAGCCACGACGATTTCCAGCTTGTCCCGCGGATAGGCAAAGCTCAGGCAGTTTTCGAGCTTCGCGCGAATCTGATGCTCTTCATTGTGAACCGGTATGATGACCGTTACGCTGGGCTCCATGTCACCCAGGTCAACGCCGCGTCTCAGGATGAGTGCCAGAATGACCATAACCAACGGATACCCGATATACGTGTACACGATCAAGAGGATGGAAGTAAAAAACACGATGTCAGCCACAGGCGACCTATCTCTTGAATGGGTAAAGGGGGTACAGCTTCGATCGGATTCGAGCGTAGAGCTCGAGCCCGACAGCCGAGCGAAGCACCTGCTTCCAACGATCCACGAAACGTTCGAATGCAAGGTCCGAGGACCTGAGCAACCTCGCAAACGCGTTGAGACCAACTCTGCGGCGAATCTCGATACGCTTCAACAAGTAGGGATTCGTATCGCCGCCGTTCATTCCCTGATGGCATGAGCAGGCCCCCCTGTACCCACAGCGAGCCACGGCATCGAGAACCGCCTGGTCGTAATGCCCCCCGGGATAAGCAAAAAACTCCACTTTGCGCTCGCTGACTCCCTCGAGGATCGCTCTGGACTCCTCCAGCTCGTGCCACAAAGCCTTGGGTGTCATGAGCGGCAGGAATAGGTGCGTGAGTCCATGGGAGCCGATTTCCATACCCCGCTCGACCATATCGCGCACATGGCTCCGCGTGACATGATGCTCCTGGCCCACCCTTCCGGCAACGATGAAAAAAGTCCCTGCAAAACCATATTCTAACAGAGCTGGAACCGCAAGCTCATAGGCACTGTAGTGGCCGTCGTCGAAGCTAAGAAGCACGCTCTTTTCGGGAAGAGGGCTCCCGTTATGCACCCATTCAAAATACTCCCGGAGGGTGATGGTGCGATATCCGCTTTGGTGCAGCCATTCCAGCTGCCCCCTGAAATCTTCGATGCGAACCACCGTATCTCTTGCGGCGGGATCCGTCTTCTCATTCGGACAATGCACGGATTCCAGGTCGTGGTAGAGCAGGATGGGCAGCCCTTCAGGCACGCTGCTCCCCCCTTCTGCCG
>CALBZH010000779.1 GCA_937889795.1 uncultured Syntrophobacteraceae bacterium
ACCACCGAGATCTACACTCTTTCCCTACACGACGCTCTTCCGATCTGGCGGAGCTTGGCCTCCTGCTCGCGAAGCCTCCTGTTCTCTTCCTGGAGAGCAGGCAGCTCGTCTTTGATCGTATTCCTGCGGCCATTTCCATTGAGTCCGGTTTCGGCGGATCTCGAAAGCAGCTCCGCGAGATCTTTTCGCTTCCGCAGCGCTTTCAGCAGAGCATCTGCCGTAAGAGGGCTCTTGGTGACGGAAAGGTCTTTCAAGACGTCAATCACGGTCAGCGAGAGTCTCTCGAGTCCAGCTTCGGACGCATTAGGGTTCATGGACATTCTCCCGGATCCATCAATGGCTGAAGATTGCCTGGTATCGATTCTTTCATCGGTTTACGGCCCCCCCCCCACACAGTACCCCACCAGGTCATTCTTCGAAGACCTCCGCTTCCTCTGGATCGGAACGGTTCCGCTGTGGATTTCCTGGCATTGTCGGTCGGACACACGATGGACAATCAAAAAACATACCAGAAGAAAGCGCTCTCATGCCCTTTGACGTACCGTGTCGGATTGTTCCGGGTTCCGGCGATGACTCTTCGTCCTGTTCTGGCATGGAGTGGAATGATCTGCCGGCTCGCGCCTTCATTTTTGCTTCTTCCTCTCAGCATGAAAAAGCGCTAGAAAACATAGACATGGGCAGAATCGAGGTGCCGTTTTTTGACAGGACGCTTCTTCGTTCTTCTTGCATGAGCATGGTCGGGAGGTTGCATGGAAGGGTTCTACACATTGCTCGAAAGCCTGGGCTATCGTCATCCGATCCACGCCCCCATGACGCATGTGCCGATCGGCATGGTCATCGGGGCCTTCGTTTTCATCCTGGCCGCCAGAGCTGTCGGCAAGGCTTCTTTTCTCGCCACCGCTCGCCATTGCACCGCGCTGGCTCTCGTTGCCGCCATCCCAACCATCGTCTTGGGTTACATGGATTGGCAGCACTTCTATGCCGGTGCCCGGCTGTTCCAGATCGAAGCGAAACTGGTGCTGGCGAGCCTGTTGATTGTCTTCCTGGCTGCATCGTTGGTCTTCATGGGGAAAGAGCCGGGCCGTCCTGCCTTTCAAATTCTCATGCTCTCGGTCAGTGTGATTCTCGTTGGCGGGCTCGGGTATTTCGGGGGCGACCTGGTGTTCAAACAATTGACACCGAAAAATAGCGTCGATTCTTTGACGATGAAGCGAGGGGAGGAGCTATTCAGGCAGCACTGCGCCACCTGTCATCCCAATGGAGGGAACGTTCTAAAAGCGAATCTACCGCTTCGCAAGGCCCCTCAGCTCGAAACCGAAGACGCCTTCATCGGCTACCTCCGGAGCCCTAAGGCTCGCGATGGGGGCAACACGGTCATGCCAAGCTTTTCCGAGGAGAAGCTGCCGACAGAAAAAGCACACGAGCTGTATCTCTATGTGCATAAGGGCCTGACAGATACCGGGAAATGACGGTGGGGCGGGCTAGCCCCACCCTGGGCCGCAGTTGGGAATGTCATGAATTTGACTGCGGTTGTCGGTTGCACGGAGTCTATTGGGCGATGAGCACTGCACCTTGCAGGGGGAGGGCTGGCATGGGATCGGCAGCCTTCGCCTTGATCACGGGGTTCCTTTTCCGGAGCCTTGCTCGAGTCCTTTCAGGAATTCCCCGACTTTTCTGCCGGCCTCTTCTGGACTCAGATCCTGCATGCCTTCCATCTGCTTCTGGAGCCGATTTGACTTTTCGCTGATTCGTCTGGCGGCCATTTCCGACGAAATGGAGGTTAGAGCCAGGATGCCTCCGATGATCCCGAAGACCATCCACGCCTTCTTGGCTTCCACACGATGAACTTCCGTGCTGGCGACGACGAGGAGATAGGTTGTCCAGCCAAGACTGATCAGGGCTCCCAAGTAAGGAATCACCGAAAAGAGCGTCGTGATCGGGGCGATGGCAGCCATGTAGGCCCCGCAGCGATA
Source organism: uncultured Syntrophobacteraceae bacterium (assembly GCA_937889795.1). Taxonomy (GTDB): domain Bacteria; phylum Desulfobacterota; class Syntrophobacteria; order Syntrophobacterales; family Syntrophobacteraceae; genus CALBZH01. The sequence goes on from CALBZH010000779.1 coordinate 1,974, forward strand.
TGCGGTTTCGTAAGGCTCCTCGGAGCCAAGGATTTTCCAGATCGCGAAGAGAATACCGCCCATGATGAATCCGAAGATTGCCGCCATGATGGGGTAGATCAGGATCATACCCAGAGCCATGAAGGCCGTTCCCACCATGCCCATGCCGAACAGCCCCAGAAGACAGCGCAATAGCCCAGCTGCCACTCCCAGCACGATCATGTAAACGAGGGGCTCCACGATCCCGCCCGTTTTCCGCATGGTCCGATAGAACCCGACGGGATCCGTGATGACTTTCAAGGTTGTGGAGACCGCAGAGGTCAGCACATCCTGAATCTGAGCTTCCATTCCCGGTATTTTGTTCATGTCTCCTCCTTTTTGGGGTGCTTTCTCAGTGACCATTCACAGCTGTATGGGGCGCTCATGCTTGAGGGGGAGGATAAAATAGAACAGGTTGCCGTACCGCTGCGGCTCGCAACCGACTTTGCCTCCATGGATCTCGATGACGTTCCGCACGAAATGAAGTCCGTGCCCTCTCCCTCTCTCCTGTGACGCTCCGAGCCCGCGATAGCCTTCGTCGAAAATGCGGGCGGCCTCTTCCTCCTTCAATGGGATTCCGGTCGTGAAGAAGTTGAATCTCACGCCGTTGATTCCGGTTCCGAAGTAGTCAGACTGGATCTGCCGGTTGTAGGAAACCAGTTTGATCGTATTGCCGAGTTGATCCTCGACCTCTCGAGAGTATTTCAAGGCGTTGGAAAGCAGGTTGTCGAACACTTGCGAGATCAAACCCTTGTCGACCACGAGCGTGATCTGTTCGTCCGGGACGCCTTCGAACCGATTCTCGACGGTGATGCCCCGCTTCTCGAACAGCGGAATGTAGCGCTCCAACAGGGGCTGGATGATTTCTGTTCTGAAGTTGCAGGACTGCCTCTTCAGCACATACGTCCCTTTCTCGAAATGGTCCCTGCGGAAAAGGGTCTCCAGAAAGAGGCTCGTATGCTCGTAATGCTTAGAAACGGCCTTCCATTCCGCCTCGAGGCTTCGGTTGTTTGTGGCAAGCAAGGCAGCAATTTCATAAAGTCGCTCGGAGATCGAATTGTCTGCGTTCTCTTCGACCGAGAAAATGAGCTGCCTCAACTGCTCGCGAACCTTTTTGTAGTGGGCGAGATTCTTCTTTAGCTGCAGCAGAAACAATTTGTAATAGAGATTCGGCGAGATGACATTGTGCTCGATATCTGAGACAAGCTGGTTTATGAATTTAATGTGGTCAATGTTCTGCTGTAAGAGCAGTTTCTGGTGTAAATTATATCCAATGCGATTGGTGAACTTCTCGAAAAAGAAGTGACTATTGGCATCAACCTTTTCCTTTGGAAGGATCTCAAACATCCCAAGAATTTCAGTTTGACCTAAAAACGATATCCATTGGGAAAGCGCTTGGTTGCCTCGGATTGGGAAGATCCAGCTGTCATCCGTTTCATAAGGACCTTTGATGACGCATAGGTTGAACAAATGCCGTTCGTTTTCTGGAACTAAGCCACTATGGCTTGTGCAAACTTTCTGAAGCTGTGAATTCTTTCTGTCGATGACATAGATACGACTATCTACGTCAAAAAACTCTTTTGGAACTGCAACACAGATGAGATAAAGATAATCGATGTTGGTGTATTCCTGGGCAAGATCAAAAAAAGTTGCAAAGGCTTCTTCCTGCATGCGTTCAAGATTATAAAGCCTGTAGCTTTCTTTCTTCTGTCTTACTCTCTGGAAGATGTTTGCCGCAACCTCCTGCAGCATAGTCACCCCTGTCTGTAGCAGTTGATCACGAGACCTGATACCGGTACTCCAGGTCCATTTCGTGCTTGAGGTCCCTGTCCATCAGCTCTCGAACGGCTTTCTGCGGATCCTTGTCTTCGTAGAGAACCTGGTATACCTGCTCGCAGATCGGCATGTCCACCTGCGTGCGTTCTGCCAAGAAGTGAACTGAGCGAGCCGTCTTGACTCCTTCCGCGACCATGCGCATTTCAGACAGAATGGCCTGAATTTTTCGACCCTGCCCCAGCTGCATTCCTACGGTCCGGTTCCGGCTCAAGTCACCGGTGCAGGTGAGCAAGAGGTCCCCGATGCCCGACAGACCCGCAAAGGTCAGCGGGTGAGCCCCCATCTTGACTCCCAGTCTCGTGATTTCCGCCAGGCCTCGTGTGATCAACGCGGCCCGCGTGTTGTGACCGAACCCGAACCCGTCACAGGCCCCCGCGGCGACGGCGATGACGTTCTTCAGTGCCCCCGCGAGCTCAACGCCCAGCTTGTCCAAACTTGTATAAACGCGAAAGGCACCCGTCGAAAACACTTGCTGGACTTGCTTTGCCGTTTCCAGTCGATCTCCGGCAACCGTAACAGCGGTCGGGATCTGCTGAACAACCTCCTTGGCAAAAGACGGTCCAGAAAGGCTCAGGACCTCGACATCCGCGCCTTCGGGCACGATGTCCTTCCAGATGCCGGACATGGTGAGCAGGGTCTCGTTTTCGATCCCCTTGGTGGCGCTCACGATGGCGACACCGGGCACCAGATGCGCGAGCATCTGGCGAGCTACGACCCTGTACACGTGCGATGGAACCACCATGACCAGCAAACCGTGGTTGGCCACCACCCGCTCGAGATCGTTGTGCGCGGTCATGTTTTCGTGAAGCCTGAACCCGGGAAGGTAGATGGTGTTCTCACGAGTCTTACGTATCGTGTCGCAAAGGTCCTCCTCAAACACCCACAAATCGACCGTGTATCCCTTTTCAGCCAGCAACTGTGCCAGCGTCGTGCCCCAGCTCCCCGCCCCAATCACTCCAATGGAACCCGAGTTCTCCATCAATCGTCCATATCCTCCCTAGGCTCATCCGATTCTGCCAGAACAGCCAAATCGACGATGCTCTCGCCTTCATCGAGGCCCATCAGTTTAACGCCCTGCGTCACACGCCCTATCTTGCTGATCTGGGCCACGGGAGTCCGAATGATCCGGCCGCTGTCGGTGATCATGAGGATTTCCTCGTCCTCGGCCACCTGGCGAAATCCCACGACGTTGCCGTTGCGCTCCGTCACCCGGATGTTCAGGACCCCTTTCCCGCCACGGTTCTGGCAGCGATATTCCTCCGCGGGAGTGCGCTTGCCGAACCCCTTCTCCGTGATGACCAGGATGCTCTTCCCTTCGTCGATCACATCCATGCCCACCAGCTCGCTCTCATCCAGGTTCATCCCCCGGATGCCCCGACTCACGCGCCCAAGCGGCCGAAACTCGGTTTCCTCCACCCGAATGCATTTGCCGGCCCGGGACATGAGGAAGAGCTGCCGCTTGCCGTCTGTGATGAGGGCGGAGATGACTTCGTCATCTTCATCGAGCACAATGGCTCGGATGCCCGTGGATCGCGGGTTCGAGTAGGCGGCCAGGCCCGTTTTCTTGACGATGCCGTTTCGCGTGGCCATGACCATGTAGTGGTCTTCTTTGAACTCCTTGACCGGCAGCACGGCCTGAACGCGCTCCTCCTTTTGCAGCGGGAGCAGGTTCACGATGGCCTTGCCGATCGCAGCCGGCCCCACTTCCGGAATTTCATAGACCTTGAGCCAGAATACCTGGCCCCGGTTCGTGATGATCAGGAGATAGTCATGGGTGGAAGCCGTGAAAAGGAAGTTGACCACGTCTTCGTCCCGCGTGGTCATCCCGGTGCGTCCGCGTCCGCCACGTTTCTGGGAGCGGTAGATCGAGAGCGGGGTGCGCTTGATGTAGCCGCCCTTGGAGACCGTCACGACCATTTCTTCCACGGCGATGAGATCCTCGATGCAGATCTCGCCGGCATCGGCGACGATCTCCGTCCGCCTCAGGTCGCCGAACTGGTTGAGCAGCTCCTCGAGCTCCTCTTTGATGACGAGATTCACCATGGCCGGCGATGCCAGGATCTGCCGTAGCCGTTCGATTTCCTTCAAGATCTGGTTGTACTCGTCGACGATCTTGTCGCGTTCGAGACCGGTCAGGCGCTGCAGCCGCATTTCGAGGATGGCCTGGGCCTGGGCTTCGCTGAACTCAAACCGCTCGATGAGACGTGATTTGGCTTCAGCCGGGCTTGCCGCCGTGCGGATGAGATGAATGACCTCATCCAGGTGATCCAGGGCGCGCTTCAGCCCCTCCAAGATGTGAGCCCGTTTCTCCGCTTGGGCCAGCTCGTACTGGGTCCGTTTGATGATCACCTGACGGCGGA
>CALBZH010000780.1 GCA_937889795.1 uncultured Syntrophobacteraceae bacterium
GGCATGCAGGATCGCATGGAGAGCTTCCCGCACCAGCTTTCCGGGGGCGAGCGTCAGCGCGTCGCCATCTGCCGGGCGCTCGTGAACCGCCCGCGCATCCTCTTCGCGGACGAGCCCACCGGAAACCTGGATTCAGGAAACGGGCGCGCCATTCTCGAGCTTCTCCAGGAGCTCCGTGTGGAGCATCGAGCGACCCTCATCCTGGTGACGCACAGCTCCGAGATCGCTCGCTTGGCTGACCGGGTCATCCTCATCCAAGACGGCAGAATCAGTGGGGAGGGTCCCGATGCTCCATAGGTCCTTCATCGCGAGACAGCTCACCCGCTCCGGACAGCAGGCCGTGGTCTTCGTGGGGTGCGTGGCCTTGTCCATCGTCACGATCATTGCCCTGAACGGGTTCAGCTCAAGCGTTCACGAGGCCCTGCTGAACGATGGCCGCGCCCTTCACGGGGGTGACCTCATCATCCATTCTCACCGCGAATTCTCTCCGGGGTTGTTCGATGGGGTCGCAGCGTTCGAGAAGCAGGGGCACCTCACGGCGACGCGAACGGTCGCGTTTTATTCGATCGTAAGACCGTCCGGCACCAACGCCGAATCCCTGCTCGCAAGCCTGAAAGTCGTGGAGCCCCCCTACCCCCTTTACGGCACGGTTGAGCTCCAGTCTGGACGCAGCCTCGGTGAGGTGCTGGCTCCCGGGAGCGCCGTGGTCGAGCAATCGCTCCTCGACCGGCTTTCCCTTAACGTTGGCGATTCGCTCCACGTCGGGCGCACGGTTCTCACCATCCGGGATGTGGTCCTGCGCGAATCCGACCGCCCCGTGGCGTTCTTTTCGTTCGGCCCACGGGTATTGGCATCCATGAAGGACTTGGATGCGATGGATCTCGTCAAGAAGGGGAGCCGCGTCCAGCACGACCTGTTGATCAAGGTGGCCGACCCCGGCCGGATCGACTCGTTGGCCGATGAGCTGAGAGCCCTTGCGGTCAAAGGCGAGGAGCATGTAGAAACCTTTCGAACGGCACCATCCCGGGTCAAGAAGTTCTTCGACAATTTCTTGTTCTTTCTGGGCCTCGTTTCCGTCTTTACGCTTCTGCTCGCAGGGATCGGCATCCAGAGTGTCCTCGGGGCCTTTTTCAAGGAGAAGGAGGCAACCATCGCCATCATGAAGACGGTCGGCGCCACGAGCCAATTCGTTACCGCGCAGTTCCTGACCGTATTCTGCGTGCTCGGCGGTCTCGGGACCTTAGTCGGTCTTGCGCTCGGAGCCTTCCTTCAAACGCTGCTTCCCTCGCTCTTCCGAGGGCTCATTCCCCAATCCATCCAGCCATCCTTCTCCGTTGCGATGGTCCTGGACGGATTCCTGCTCGGTGTTGTGGTCGTTGGCCTGTTCACTTTCCTGCCTCTCTACCGCATGAGGCAGCTCAAGCCGATCACGATTTTCAGAACGGATGACGTGCCTGCTCGGAGGGGGATCGTGTCCCTCATGACGGTCCTCGCCATCGTGGTGCTCTTCCTGGGTATGGTCTGGTGGCAGGCACAGCACGACATTGTCGTCGGACTGTGGTACGTCGTCGGGGTCGCCGCCTTTCTAGCCGTGCCGGTGCTGATCACGCACGGCTTGCTCGCCGCCTTGAAACGAATACGCGTGAAGTCTCTTATCCTTCGCCAGGCGCTTCGCGGCTTGTTTCGACCCAGGAACGCCACTCGATCGATCATCATCACGCTCACCGCCTCCCTTGCGATCATCTTCTCGATATCGCTCATCGAGCGTAACATCGACGCGGCTTTCGTGCAGTCCTATCCGGAAGATGTCCCCAACGCGTTCATTGTGGATATCCAGCCTGACCAACTGGCATCGTTCTCGGAGGAGCTCGGCCTGCCAGCCGAATACCACCCCGTGATCCGGGGGAGGATCACCGACATCAACGGCGTGCCGATCGATGCGGAGCTGGAACGGGAGCGACGCGGCGACAACCTGGCGCGAGAATTCAACCTGACCTACCGCGACCGTCTCCTCCCCGATGAACGGCTGGTCCGGGGCGAGCACCTCTTTCGGGGTGACTGGGAAGGGCTTCAGGTTTCGGTCCTCGATACGGTCCTCAAGATGGCGCCCATGGAGGTGGGAGACCGCATCCATTTTCGGATCCACGGGATCCCCATCCAGGCACGAGTCTCCAGCATCCGGAAGCGGACGGGGGAGCTCATTCAGCCGTTCTTCTATTTTGTCTTCCAGCCCGAAGCCCTGAAGGACGCGCCGCAGACCTTTTTCACGGCCCTTAACATCGACAGGCACCAGATCGTCCCGCTGCAGACGCGTCTCGTGTCCCAGTTCCCGAACGTGAGCGTGATCGACCTGTCCCAGACCATCTCGACGCTCGCCGAAGTCATGCACAAGCTTTCCGGAATCACGCGCTTTTTCACGCTGTTCAGTGTGATCGCGGGCGTGCTGATTCTCATCAGCTCGGTCTACGCCACGCGGTATACTCGGGTGCAGGAGGCGGTGTTTTTCAAGATCCTCGGGGCCCGGAGCGGCTTCGTGCTGCGCGTCTTCACCCTGGAAAACCTCTTCCTCGGACTGGTGAGCGGCCTCCTCGCCCTCACCCTGTCGCAGATGGGAAGCTGGCTCGTAAGCGCCAGACTGCTCGACATCCCCTATCGACCCTTTCCAGGGGTCAGCACGCTCATGGTACTGGCGACCCTCGCCGTTGCAACATTGGTTGGACTTCTATCGTCCCTGTCCGTCCTGAGACAAAAGCCCATCGATTTTCTGCGCGAGCAAACGGAGGAATAACCCATGACCGCAACCAAATCCTTGTTCCGCTCATCACCCGTGATGATTGGCGTCCTTGCCATGATGCTCCTGCTCGGCTGGAATGACGGCATGGCCAAGGACGGCTCCGAGGATCAAGCGAGCGTCGAGGTCGAAGGGACGATCGTCGCCTTCGGGGACAGCCTGACCGAGGGTTTTATACTCGCTGAAGAGGCCGCCTATCCGGCGCAGCTCGAGCGAAAGCTCCGGGCGGCAGGATACCGCTACCGGGTCGTCAATGCGGGAATCAACGGGGAAACAAGCAGCGGGGCGCTCTCCAGGGTCAAGTGGATCCTCAGGATGAAGCCGGACATCGTCATCCTGGAAACGGGAGCCAACGACGGGTTTCGGGGCATTAAACCCGAAGTCATTGAGAAGAACCTCTCGGAGACCATCCGCATCCTCAAGGACGCCAACGTCGTCGTGGTGCTTGCGGGAATGCAGATGCTGTCAAACTTGGGGAATGAATACACCTCGGCTTTCAAGGAGATCTACCCGAGGGTTGCCAGAAACCAGGACGTCATCCTGATTCCGTTCTTCCTGGAGGGAGTCGCCGCCGAGCCCGCCCTGAACCTCCCGGACGGAATTCACCCCACGGCTAAAGGGCACTCCATCGTGGCAGAGAATGTCTTTCCGCTTGCAGTCGAGGCCATCAAGAAGGCCCGTCGCTGACCGGTCGCGCTTGGACGATTCGATTCCCGCGGTGCGACCCCCTGCCTGTTGTCCGCACCCCGGCAGAGGCGTGCGGTTAATAGACCCCTGTTGCATTCCTCAGGTCCAGGAGGAAAGACGGCTCAGGCACCCACCCCAGGCGGGATGACTGCTTCAGGTCATCCCAGGACCGATTGTAGTCTTTGATCCGGTAGTAGCAGACGGCGCGGCTGTAGTAGGCTTCAGCATAGTTGGGGTCGAGCTCGATCGCGCGGCTGAGCTCCCCGATGGCCTGATCGATCTTGCCCATCCTGGCTAACGTCATCCCCCTCCCGAAGTACGCCGCCTGGAGGTTGGGATTGAGAGTCAGAGCCTGATTGAAATCCTCCATGGCCCGACGGTAGTCCCCGGCGCTCCGATAGGCCTCTCCCCGCTCGGATAGGGTCGACGCATTGGAGGGATCCAGCCGGAGCGACTCGCCGAAGTCCGCGATGGCTTCTTTGTAGAGCCCCCTGTAGACATAGATCGCGCCTCGAGCAGAATACCCTTTCGGATCCGAAGGTTTGAGCGCGATGACTTTGCTCATGTCCGCAACAGCCTGGTCGTGCTGCCCCCTCAGACCGTAGGCAATTGCACGGCCGTAATAAGCGTCCGCGTTGGCGGGCTCGGCGCTGATGGCCATGTCGAAATGGAAGATCGCCCGATTGTAATCCTGTTTCGCCAATGCCTCCTTGCCGCGATCCACTTGAGACAGCTCGCGAGCGGGTCCGCCCTGTTGACTCATGGGAGCCGCACAGTGCGTCAAGAGCAGTACGATCGCAACCAGAAAAGCACCCGACTTCCACATCCTCATTCCTCCCCCTTTTGCCTCCTTGCGCTATTGGAAGCGACCGGAAACCCGCCTCAGCTCCTCCACGAAGCCCGGGGACGGCGCGCGCCCCAGCTCCTCGGCCTTGCTCAGATCCTTCCAGGCCCTGCGGTAGTCTTTCTTGAGATAGAAGCAGACCGCGCGGTTATAAAACGCTTCATCGTAGTCGGCGTTGAGCTCGATGGCGCGGGTCAGGTCGGCTATGGCGGCATCGTATTGCCCCATTTTCCCGTAGGTGATGCCCCGTCCGCAGTAGGCCACAGCCAACTGGGGCTCCATGGTGATGGCCCGATTGTAGTCGTCGAGGGAGCGATCGAGCTGACCCAGGTTGCGAAGCGCCTCACCCCGCTCCGCAAAGACGAGCGGTTCGGTCGATCCAACCCGGATGGCGTCGGTCAGGTCGACGACAGCCAGTTGATACTGCTCCTGGTGCAGATAGAGCGAGCCTCGAGCGGCGTAGGCCCTTCCATCCTGGGGGTTGAGCCTCAGCACCTGCGTCATATCGGCAAGAGACCGGTCGTAGTCGCCCCTGGCGCTATGAACGACCGCTCGACCATAGTAGCCCTCGGTGCTCGAAGGATCTGCCTTGATCGCTTGCTCGAAGGAGGACATCGCTTTGTCATAGCGTTCCCGTGCAAGGTTTTCCTTACCACGCTCGACGTACTTCGCGGCAGCGCCCTGCCCATCCTGCTGAGAAAGACCGGTTGCGCATCCAGCGAGGAGCAACGTGAAAACGAGCAACCAGGGTCCACATGTCAACCGGCGCATTTCCCTCCCCCTTTTCTTCCGGCAGAGCCATTCACTCATGCCCCGAACGGCTATACAATAGACTTCAATGGCATTCACGGAATCAAACGAAAAGCTGGATTGCCGAATCCGACCAGGAATGGCCTTCCGTCGACCACGTGCTTTCCGGGTTTGGAGGCGGAAAGCCTGTGCGGCAGTACCCTTTCTTTCCGTCGAAGTCAAAAATGGCATGAGGGTATTCGTTGAGCAGGAGGACGACCTTCCTGTTGTCCACGGACCAGCCGATCGTCGCACAGACAGCCTCCTCCCGGCCGGTGACGTCAGCCGCGTTGTAAATATGCACGGCATCCTGAAACGGGCTGTCTTCCACGCTCGTGTCCAAAGCGTAAAAAAACCCCGTGTCGCCGTCATCCTCGAACACAGCCGCAAACGGGCCTTGGGGAGCCCGTCCCTCGATGACGACCGGTGCTCCTACCTGAAATCTTTGTTCGGCTACGACTTGTATGGCCATGATCCACTCTCTGATGTCCGGTGTGAGACGCAGCATCCAGCATCCAGCATCTGGCATCACGTCCGTATGATGGATGACTTTCGCCGTGCCGCACTAGCATGCGACACCTCCAAGCCTTTCCACGACACCTTTCGCCCATGTGCTCACCTGAGTGATGGCGGTGGAGTTGACGTCGGGTCTTGCGTCGGCGGCGTTGAACCAAAGCTTTCCTTCCGTCGGTATGCCAGCGGCGCAGATGTGCGGATGGGAGCTTCCGTCCTTGCCGATCACATGGAAGTCCTCCGTCAGGTCTAGCCCACCCGTCTCATAGCGAAAGTCGTCATCCTGATTGACATACGCCCTGATGATTCCTTTATTGAGCAAATTTTGAGTCAAAACGGAGATGTCGCTCTTGATATGCACCCCATGAATACGTCCATTCAAGACGTGTTGCACCCTTCGTCGAGAACCGACGACCTGATCGCTTTCGACGACAAAGCAGCTTTCTCCCTCGTCGGTGGACAGCTTTGGGCTGGGACCCGAAAGCAAAACATAACCGCTCTCGGCCAACGTCAGCAGCTGCCGGGTACTTTCGATGGGGGGTCCTACGGCGATGCGGTTGTTGAC
>CALBZH010000781.1 GCA_937889795.1 uncultured Syntrophobacteraceae bacterium
GACCACCGAGATCTACACTCTTTCCCTACACGACGCTCTTCCGATCTGAGCACTAGTGCCGGCCAGCACGGAGCTTCCGTAGGCACCGAAAATAGCGGCTCCAATCGGGTGTGGCCGAGTCGATGGCTCGCACCAGTCGGACCTCGGCATATTGCTTCTCCGGATCGGGGTCCGGGTTGATCCGGACGATGAATTCACTCACCCCGACGTGATTTCTGGCGCTACCCCAGTCGTAGGTGTAACCGAGCCTTGTCCAGGGCGCATCCCAGTTCAGCGGATCGTAGCGACTTGCCGTGTCGGCATACCACGTCTTGAATGGGACCGCCGAGCCTCCGGCATGGTCCAGGAAGAGCTGCGTCTCGTCGATCCGTGAAAACGGGTTCTGATCGGATCGAAAGGACCAGTGCCCCTCGCTGGTCCTGGTGGCGGGCTCCGCCTCATGATCCGTGATCTCCGGGTCGGCGCTGGGACGAAACAGATCCGCGGGACTCACCCAAAGCTCGACAAGGATTTCGTAATCCTTGTTGGGAGGCAGTCCGAGAAGCTTGGCAATCCGCTTCGGCGTTGGAGGGCATCGATCGAGCTTGAGTGGCTGATCCCTCTTGCACCCTCGGACAAATGCGTTTCGGAGCTCGGGGACCACCGTGACCCAAAGACTCTTCTTCAGACGGTAGCTCTCGAGGTGCTGATCGAGGTTGAGTTTGTAGTATTTCTCGAATGCCCCCCGATCCATGAATGTCGCGACCAGGACCCTGGATTTGCCTGGCTCGCCTTCCCAGACGAGATCATCGCCGCAAAGCCGCTTGGCGTTGACAGGGTCGGCGTCGGGAATCACCCCGATCAGCTCCCTGAAGACTCCCTCCTGACAAGTCTCTCGGGTCTTGTCGAGAGACCGCACGTAAGCCCTCATCTCGGCGTCGGTCACTTCCCATGACCAGGCTTGGGCGACGCCCGTGAGAATCATGAGAGCGCTCACCAGAAGCAGGGCCGTCGGGTGTATGCCATGTTGCCGGTCGAAAATCGGTCGCTTCAAGATTGTTCTCCGTGATGTTTGGGGGATGTGTCATGATCCCCCCGACGTCGGGTCAGCGTGAAACGTCCAAGTCCATGAGCATGAGGTGCCCTTCTTTGCTCTTGACGGTCTTGAACCATCCTTGCTTTTCGAACTGCTTTGCCAGGTTCGTCATCTTTTTGTAGTTCGTATTCTTGATCTTGAAAGATTTATCCAACTGCCTCATCTTGTTTGCGATGGCGTTGAGCTGGTGCTGCTCGCTTGGATCCAGGCTAATGAGGACTCTCTTAAACAAGTCTTCGGCTATCTTATTCTTTGATTGCTCACCTTCATCTTCCGATTGAGGCTTTGTTGAATCGATGTCAGGACTGTCCTTCTGAATCTTAGTTGCTTTCTTATCCTTTTTTAGAGGTGCTTTCTTGGGTTGAGGAAGGACGATAATGTTATCGGTACAACTGGTAAAAATAGGGCGTTGCGCATCATCGGCTTGAGTGATCAGCCACACTTCCTTTCCGTATTTTCTCAAGATATCCATGATAACAGAAAAATCAGAATCGCGTGTTACAAATACAAAACGGTCGATGGAAGGTTTATCCAGGTACAGCTTTTCAAAGGCGCTCATACTGATGATCAAATCTGCTCGATTCTTTTTGCCCGAGATATGGGGGGCTTCACGAATATCGAAATTGTGGTTGATCAATTGCTCGCGCAGTTTTGAGATGGAATTCGTATTGCCGCAAGCGAACTTGACCGCAAACACATATTCTTCAGGCTCTTCCCTGTCTTCCTCCAGGATGATGTCTTGAAGCATCTTATCGAGGTTTAGAATCCCGGCGACGTTTTCAAGGTCGATGTAAACCGCGATAAACTTCCTCATGATCCAATCCTCCACATCGTAAGCGTTTTATAGCCCCTCTTCCGCTATGCATATACCATGCGTGTGTCAGGGGGGAGTAAGCAAATATTTCAGCAGCGGTCCCGGGATGCGCACGTCGAGGCTCATGCCCGCCGCCCGCCGCTCGGGTAGCGGTCGAGCGGCCATAGCGGCGGTCCGTCCCAGCGTGGAGAGAGGTCGTTCTTTGCGAGAGCTTCCGCCGCATCCCGAAGGTCGAGCTCTTCCAGCCGGTCACGCGTGGGGACCCCCGTCATGGGGTCGTAGCCCTGCATGCGGTAGTAGTCCTCGATCATCCGTCGGTGACGTTCGAGGTCGGCGATTCCTTCGGGCGAATCCTTCACTTCGGGCTTCTGAGGCAGGCGGTCGTCGTCCTTGGTGATTCCCATTCGAGTATTGAAGACTCGCTCCAGGGTCTGGATGCGGTCCGCTGCCTTCTCGAGCGTTTTTCCATCGAATGCCACGCCCGTTGCGGCGGTGAGCAGCCGGGCCAGTCCGTCCCACAAGGGGTATTTCCAGACGAGCGGGATCGCCGAAACCCAGCTGTTGACCGCCCCTTTGCATCGGCCGACGGCGTCCGCAAGCGTTGTCGCGCGCTCGGCAATCGTGAGGGATCGCACCGGGTCCCGCGGCAGATCGGCAGGGAAGATGCCGCGCTCGACCAGCATCGGAAAGACGTCACCCGGAGCGTTGTCGCCGGCGGCCCAGCTCCGGCCCCTCAGATGGTCGGCCCCACGAGTGGAAACGGCGTGTGCCAGTGCAAAGACGCCGGAAGCGTGGACGCCACGGCCAAGTCCCTTCACGTGATGGCAATGCTCGATGGCCTGGGGGCCGAGGATTCGGGCCACGTTGTAGTAGCCTTCGGCAACGAGGCTGCCGAACCCTTCTCGGAGGGCCGTCTGGTGGATCAGCTCAATTTGCGAAGCTGCATCCTCCCAGGCCAGGTGCAATCCCCCGGTGTCCTTTTCCGTAAGCAATCCCCGGCTGTAGAGGTGCTTGACGAAGGCGATGGTGTTGCCTAGGGCGATGACATCCAGTCCGTAGGCATCGGCCAGGTTTTGGATTTCGAGGATGGCGACGGGATCGTCGATCCCGCAGTTGGTCCCGAGACAGTCCAGGCATTCGAATTCCAGTGCCGACCCGCTTTCACCTTTCCTGTGTCCCTCGGGAATCGTGAACACATTCTTGCAGCCGACCGGACACCCGTGGCATCCGGTTCGGCCCGTTTCGAAGCGCTTCAGCGCCTCGGGAGTAAGACCCTCGGGCACTTCATGCGGCTCGAGCTTCTTTTCGAAATACCGCCAGCTCGGATACCAGGACATCATGCCGATGTGGCTGCCGTAGACGCCTACGATGCCCCGCTGCGCCGGGTCGTGCATGAAGTACTCGCGATCCTCGCGAGACAACCGCTCGAAGGTCTCGGGGTCGGCCAGGGAAACCCGTCCCGAGCCAGCGACCACGATCGCCTTCAGTTTTTTCGAGCCCCAAACGGCACCGCTTCCCCGAGCTGCCGACGCGTGCTTGTCCACAATGGTCGAAGCCATCCGAACGAGATTCTCACCCGCCTGTCCGATGGAAGCCACGCTCACCTTGGCTCCGTGACGCCGTCGCAAACGATCCGTGGTCTCCCAGGTGGTGAGACCCCAGAGGTCGGATGCGTCCAGCAGTCGGGCCGCTTCGTCTTCGATGAGGAGGTAGACGGGCGCATCCGCCTGGCCCGTGAGAAGGACCAGGTCGTATCCCGCCCGTTTGAGCCGATGAGCGAGCGCTCCTCCGGCGTTCCCGTCTCCCAGGATCCCGCTGTAAGGCGAAAGCGTGCTCACCTGAAGGCGACTGGACATCCCGAGGGACGTCCCGCAGAACGGCCCGGCGCTCAGACAAAGGACGTTTTCGGGGCCGAGCGGATCAATCCCCGGCTTGATGTGGTCAAACAGCAGCCGTGATGAGAAGCCCCGCCCACCGATGAACCGCTCGGCGAGCAGCGTGTCCAGCTTTTCCCTGATCACCCGTCGGCGATTCAGGTCGACACAAAGGGATGTTCCACGCCAGCCATGCATGATCCAGCACCTCTCTTTCCTTGTCTTGGCGA
>CALBZH010000782.1 GCA_937889795.1 uncultured Syntrophobacteraceae bacterium
AGATATCCACTCGTGACTGGAGTTCAGACGTGTGCTCTTCCGATCTAACCCTGCGGGCTTCGGGGCTAAACGAGCACCTCTTTGAGATGGCTAATATCCGGAACCAGGTCGCCTGGGTTCATGCGACCGACCTGGATGCCGCGAATCGGAAGGCCAGGGACGTGCTTCGCATGGCGGTGACGAAGGTGGGCCTGCTGACACCGCTCATGCCCGTTGCGGTCACGGTGAATCCTCAAGCCCTGGTGATCGGCGGCGGGGTAGCCGGGATGGTTGCCGCCCTCGGGCTGGCCAATCAGGGGTTTCCCGTTCATCTCATCGAGAAGAGCAGCCAGCTGGGAGGCAATGCGCGGCACCTCTACAAGACCTGGAAACGGGAATCCATCCAGGAGTACGTGGAAGGCCTGGTGGCGCAGGTCAAGGAGCATCCGTTCATCACGGTTCACATGAAGGCGCGGATCAGTCACTCCGAAGGATTCGTGGGGAATTTTCGTACCACCGTGGAGAAGCCGCATTGTGTGTCCACCATCGACCACGGGATCGTGATCCTGGCGGTCGGCGGGCAGGCGTACAAACCGGATGAATATGCGTATGGTCAGTCCCAGCGCGTGCTCACCGCGCTCGAATTCGACAAGCTGCACCTGGTGGGGGACGAGCGCATCCGCTACGGAAAGAGCTTCGTTTTCATCCAGTGCGTGGGATCCCGCAACTCGGATCGTCCCTATTGCTCCCGCGTGTGCTGCACCCATTCCATCCAGGCGGCCATTGCCCTCAAGGAGGAAGACCTCGGGCGCAACGTCTTCATCCTTTACCGGGACATCCGGTCCTTCGGCCAGCGGGAAGAGCTCTACACACGGGCAAGGGAGCTTGGCGTCATTTTCATGAACTACGATTTGCACCAGAAGCCCATTGTCCGTCCCGGAGACAGCGAAGTGAGCGTCGTCGCCTGGGATCACGTGTTGCATGATGCGTTCCGGATCAAGGCGGACGTCGTGGTGCTGGCAACGGCTATCGTGCCTCAAGCGGATGTCCGCGACCTTGCGCGTCTCTATCGGCTTCCGGTGGACGCAGACGGATTCCTGCAGGAAGCGCATGTCAAATTGAGGCCGGTGGATTTTTCAAGCGACGGTCTTTATCTGGCGGGGATCGCTCACTACCCCAAGCCCATCGAGGAGGTCATCGCCCAGGCTCTTGCGGCGGTGGCCCGAGCGGCAACGGTGCTCGCCAACCGGCGCATTGCCCTCGACTCCGTCAAGGCTCAGGCTGACGAGACAAAATGCGACGGATGCGCCCTGTGCCTGGATGTCTGTCCCTACGACGCCATCGTGATCGAAGGCACGGTGGGTGGCAACGAAGGGTGGCGCATTCTGGTGAATCCTATCCGATGCAAAGGCTGCGGGAGCTGTCAAGCCACCTGCCCCAAAGACGCCATCAATGTGGGTGGGTTTTCCTATCGGCAGCTCAAGGCTCAGGTGGATGCCGTCCTATCCTGACGCTATCGAATCGCTTGGCAACGTTGGAGCTCTCGGCTGAAAGCGCGCATTTCTCCCTCTACTCTCTGACTTCGGGTGGATCATGAAAAAGGAGCGAAGGAAGACCAAGGTTCGTGCGGAGCGTGTGGACACCAAGTGCGGCGCTATTGCGCACATGACGGTGGACGAGATCAAGGAGCGGATCATCGGGGAAAACGTGAACGTCACTTGTCCGGAGTGCGGCGCCATCCATCTGACTCGAGAAGAGGCCGAAGAGGCGGCGACCAGGAAGATCACACAGTCGCCACGATTCAAGAAAATAAAGCTGGAGGTGGAAGAGTAGGCTAAACGTTGCAGCAGCGAACCCAGTGGCCGGGCTCAATCTCCCTCAACGGCGGGACCGGTTCGTCGCACTGCGTCGTCGCTTGATCACAACGGCTTCTGTACGAGCAATTCGCCGCCAGCGGCGTGGCGGTGGCAACCTCGGAAGGGCTCACCGACCGGCGTTTGCGGGCTCGGGGATCCGGGATGGGAACGGCGTCCAACAACCGCTTCGTGTACGGGTGAAGCGGGTTTTTATAGAGCTCCGTCTTATCCGCCAGTTCGACAATCCGACCGAGGTACATCACCGCCACGCGGTCGCTGATGTGGCGGACCACCGTGAGATCGTGCGAGATGAAGAGGTAGGTGAGGCCAAAGGACTCCTGCAGGTCCTGGAGCAGGTTGATGATCTGGGCTTGGATCGACACGTCCAGGGCGGAAAGGGGCTCGTCACAGATCACGAGCTCCGGGTGGAGGGCGAGGGCTCGGG
>CALBZH010000783.1 GCA_937889795.1 uncultured Syntrophobacteraceae bacterium
ATCGCGCTGGGTTGCCGGCAACGATCGCATAAGGCGGCACGTCTTTCGAGACCACAGATCGGGCACCGATCACCGCCCCGTCACCGATCGTCACGCCGGACAGAATGAGTGCGTCTCGGCCAATCCAGACGTCGCTGCCGATGATCACGGGGCCTTTCGCCCTCGGGTGGCCGGTGATGTGCTTCCCTTCTTCCCAGAGTACAGAGAAGGGAAATGTGGTCACCCAATCCGTTCTGTGCTCACCACTGAGAAAGATCTGGACTCCGGAAGCGATCGAGACGAAGCTCCCGATCGTGAGAGGCGTATTCAGCTTTCCTTTGAAAATAAACGGATTTCCGTAGCTCCCTCTTCCAATGGAGTACTGAGGCAACCTCTCGGCAAGACTCTTCTTTTTGCGTGGCTTGACGATGCCAAGCGTTTCAAAAAACTTGCGTATGTTCATTGGCGCCCTCCTCAGTGCATGTCCGAGAGGTTCACGGGGGTCCTGATTTGAAGGCTTGCCCATTGCACGTGGTGCCCAGACAGGCTCATGGCCTGACCGAGCGTCCGCTGCTCCGGCTCCGTTCGCCCCGCTACATTTACTGCAGAATTCGGTGCAGAGCAAGCTGCTAGGGTCTTGGCGCAGGGGGGTTCGAGTTGCTAAAGCAGGGCTCGTGTGCTAGTAAGGGGACAACGTTTACTGCGGGCTGGCTCGCTGCTCTCCGCACTCCCGCAATCCCGATATGTGTGTGCGATCGTTCCGAATTTCCAAAGGGCTGATGAATGGACCCCAAGTATTTTCCCCGGCAGATCGAAGCAAAATGGCAGGAGCATTGGGCGCGGGAACGCTTGTTTGAGGCGCGTGAGGATACCGGCCGCGAGAAGTACTACCTGCTCGAAATGTTCCCCTATCCCTCCGGTCGTATTCACATGGGTCATGTGCGCAACTATTCCATCGGGGACGTGGTGGCGCGCTTCCTGCGCATGCGAGGCTATAACGTTCTCCACCCCATGGGATGGGATGCCTTCGGGATGCCGGCGGAAAATGCGGCAATCAAGGCCAGGACCCACCCGGCGAGGTGGACGTATGACAACATCGACTACATGCGCGCCCAGCTCAAGAAGCTGGGCTTTTCCTATGATTGGTCGCGGGAATTCGCCACGTGTGACGTGTCGTACTACCGTTGGGAGCAGCTTTTCTTTCTCAAGATGCTCGAAAAGGGGCTTGCCTACCGCCGCAGCGCCTACGTGAACTGGTGCAGCACCTGCCAGACGGTGCTCGCCAATGAGCAGGTTGAGAATGGGGCCTGCTGGCGCTGTGATCAAACCGTCGTTCAGAAGGAAATGGAGCAGTGGTTCTTCAAAATCACGGATTATGTTGAGGAGCTGCTCGACCATACGACCAAGCTTCCCGGGTGGCCCGAGCGTGTGCTGACGATGCAGCAGAACTGGATCGGCAAGAGCCACGGCAGCAAGCTGCAATTCCCTCTGGCGGACGGAAGCGGCTCCTTGACCGTCTTTACGACGCGAGCGGACACGCTCTTCGGAGCCACCTTCATGAGCATTGCCCCCGAGCATCCGTTGCTGGAGAAGCTGAGCCAGGGCGATCAGCGGGAAGAGGTGCTCGCCTTTGTGGAGAAAGCCAAGCAGGCCAAGCGAAGCGACCGGATGACGGACCTCCTCGAAAAAGAGGGCGTCTTTACGGGGAGCTATTGCATCAACCCCGTAACCCGGCAGCAGATTCCCATTTTTGTCGCCAACTTTGTCGTGATGGAATACGGCACGGGGGCCGTCATGGCCGTTCCGGCTCATGACCAGCGCGACTTTGAATTCGCGAGGAAATACGGTCTCCCCATCAAGGTGGTGATTCGACCGGAAGGGGCCACGGACATTCCTCCTGTTGCGTCTTTAGAGCTGGCCGACGAGGATGACGGCGTGCTGGTCGATTCGGGGTCATTCACTGGATTGCCCTCCGCGCAGGCGCGGGAGGCCGTCACCAAGGCGCTGGCCGACGAGGGTCTCGGCGAGATCACCACGCAATACCGACTGCGGGACTGGGGGATTTCGCGGCAGCGCTACTGGGGCGCGCCGATTCCGGTCATCTACTGCGAACGGTGCGGCGTCGTTCCGGTTCCGGAAAAGGATTTGCCCGTCGTCCTTCCCCTCGATGTCGCCATGCCTGAGAACGGTGCCTCGCCGCTGCCCACGTACGAGCCTTTCGTGAAGACGACCTGTCCTGCGTGTGGGGCGCCTGCCCGGCGCGAGACCGACACCATGGACACGTTCGTCGAGTCTTCCTGGTACTTTGCGCGGTTTGCCTGCGCCGACCATGACCGATCGCCGCTCGATTTCGACCGGGTCAAGTACTGGATGCCCGTGAACCAGTACATCGGCGGGATCGAGCATGCGGTGCTGCACCTGCTCTACTCGCGCTTTTTCACCAAGGTCCTGCGCGATATGGGTTACCTCAGCTGCGACGAGCCCTTCCTGAACCTTCTCACGCAGGGAATGGTCATCAAGGATGGGTCCAAGATGAGCAAATCCAAGGGCAACGTCGTGGATCCCGACGAAATGGTCGGCACGTACGGTGCCGATACCGTGAGGCTTTTCTGCCTCTTTGCGGCACCTCCCGAGAAGGATCTGGAGTGGAGTGCCCAGGGAGTTGAGGGATCGTCGCGCTTCTTGTCGCGCGTATGGCGGTTTGTCGCGGACAATCTCGATCCCCTTCAGGCTGCCAAGCCGGTCGGTTCAGTGGGAGCGCTCGAGAAACCCTTCGCCCAGCTGCATCGGAAGACCCACGTCACCATCAAGAAGGTTACCGAGGATATCCGGGATCGTTTTCACTTCAATACCGCGATTGCCGCGGTCATGGAGCTGGTCAATTTGATGTATCAGACGGTCGAAACCGCGCCGAAAAACGATGCGCTCTGGGCCGTTCTGCGGGAGGCGGTCGACGCGATGGTTCGTTTGCTTTCTCCGATTGTGCCTCACATCGCCGAAGAGCTCTGGAGTGCCCTCGGAAACGATCGCAGTGTCGCCTCGGCTGCCTGGCCGACTTGGAACGAGGATGCGCTTCAGGCGGAGGAGGTCCTCATTGTGGTCCAAGTGAACGGGAAATTGCGGAGCCGCCTGATGGTGCCGGTGGACGCGGGCGAGGACGCCATCCGGGAGAGCGCCCTCAATGATCCGAAAATCCGGGAGTCCGTCGCGGGCAAGGCCGTCCGTAAGGTGGTCGTCGTACCGGGGAAGCTGGTCAACGTCGTGGTTTAGGTCAATCTGCCCGGGGGGAGATCCCGGCAAGCGAGTCAGCCATGAAGCGAATCGTTTATCGTCTCGGCCTACTGGTGCTGTCCGTGATGGCGGCGTCGTGCGGGTATCATTTTTCAGGCGAGGGGAGCGGCCCGCGTCCTGGCTTGGACACAATCGCCATCCCCGTGTTTGAGAACAACACGTCGGAGCCTGAGCTGGGTGCTGTTTTTGCCTCCGAGCTGCGCCGGCAGTTCATGGAGCGGGGGCCGATGCGCGTGGTTCCCGTCGAAGCGGCTGACGCCGTGATCAAGGGGCGTGTCATCGACATTCACGCTCAGGCGGTCGCGCACCGCGATTTTCAGAAGCGCTTCGAAACCAGACTGACCGTCGAAAGTCGGCTCTATGTCACGGTAGACGTGCGGTGTGAGGACACGGCAAAAGGGAAGGTTCTGTGGCGTGACCCGCATATGGTCTATTACCAGGTCTACCGGCAAAATCCCGATCTCAAGAATCCCGATCCGATCGTGAATTTCGACAGTCGCCAGTTGGCTCTGGAAGGCATCGCCCGCGAAATCGCCATCCGGATTCACGATCGCCTCCTGAGCAATTTCTAAGCCGCGATGCAGCCAGCGCAGTTTCAACGCCATCTTGAGGCGGGCGATCCAGTTCCGGCCTACCTGTTGAGAGGAGAGGGGTATCATCTGATCGAAGAGGCCTGGAATGCCCTATCGGAGCGTCTCGTTCCGCCTAGGGCTCGACGTCTCAACGGGGAGAGGCTCTCAGCAAAGGATGTTACCTTCGCGCAGGTGCGCGACCGGCTCAATACCATCCCCATGTTCGGATCGCGACGCCTGCTTGCGGTCCACCAGATCGAGCTCTGGAGCAAGGAGCAACAAAAGGAGCTCATCGCCTACCTTGGCAAGCCCAACCCCATGGCCTGCCTGGTGTTGATCTCAGCTCAGAAGAAAGGCGTCGAGAAAGTCGAGACGGCGGTCGAGGCCTGTGGAGTTGTTGTGCGCTTTCCTGCCATGACCGAGCGTGATGCGCCGCGTTGGCTCCAAGCGCGGGCCAAGCGTTTCGGCAAGGCGGTGGCTTCGCAAGTGGCGATGTTCATCGTGGAACAGGTGGGAGCCGAGCCGGGGCTGCTGGAACGGGAGCTGGAGAAGCTCGTCGCCTTCGTGGGGGATCGGGAGCGGATCGAGCTTGCGGATGCCAAGCAATCCGTTAGCGTGGTTCGGGCGCAGTCGGTCTTTGACATGTTGCGCTATGTGAGCGAAGGGGAGCCGCGGCGGGCCCTGGCGTCGTTGAGGAATCTGCTTCTGGCCGGCGAGCAGCCGCTGGTTGTTCTGGCGTTGCTGGCAAGGCACCTGCGCCTTGTATGGCAGGTACGGGACGGATTGGACCGCGGGTTGTCCCAGCAGGACATCGCGAAAACGCTCAACTTGTTTCCGTCGGCGATGAAAGGCTACGTCCAACAGGCGAAGACGTTCACGCAAGCGAGGCTGTATCGGTTCCATCAAGCACTCTGTGAGACGGACCTGGCCTTGAAGCTCAGCTCAACTTCCCCCGCAATGCTTCTCGAGGAATTCATCCTCTCGCTCTGCCTGCAAAAATAAGCGGCCCCGGAAGAGCGCAGACTCCCCCGGGGCCACGGATTTCGTCGGTCAGGAATTAAGCGGTCTTTGCGGCGAGCAGTTTGTTGACGCGTTGAGTGAGTCGCGAGATCTTTCGGGAGGCACGGTTTTTGTGGATGACGCCCTTGCCTGCGGTCTTGTCGATCATGGCTGTGGTTTCCTTGAGCTGCTCAAGGATCGCGCTGGGGTCTCCCGCGACAATAGCCTGCTCCAGGCCTTTGATGGAGGTCTTCATCCGGGTTTTCTGTGACCGATTGCGCTGGCGTCTTAACTCACCTTGTTTGGCCCTTTTGATGGCGGACTTATGATTGGCCAATGTCGTTACCTCCCCTTGGTGAAACCCTGTAACGGTGTATGAAAGGTCATCGGTGTATCCAGCAGCCGCTGGCGAGCTTCCTTATTTTCAAAACGATCGAAGCACCGATGAGTAGCTTGGTTTCTCCGACAAGTCAAGGTCTTTTTATTCGGACCGGATAGCGCTGACAGGCTTACTGCACTTCGAGGATTTCAAAGTTGCGAACCCCTTTGGGGGTGTGGACCTTCACTTCCGAGCCCTCTTCCTTACCGATCAAAGCCTTTCCAAGGGGTGACGTGACGGAGATGGTGCCCGCCTGAACGTCCGCCTCGTAGGGACCGACGAGCCGATACGTGGATACTTCCCCAGTCTCCAGGTCTTCCATCACGACCTTACGGCCAAAAATGGCGCGACCGCCGTCGTCGTCCGAAGGCGCGATGATCTCACAATGGCCCAGCTTCTCGGTGATGTCCGCAATGCGGCCTTCAATGAGGCTTTGCTTGTCTTTTGCCGCTTCGTATTCGGCGTTTTCCGACAGGTCGCCGTGACCTCGCGCTTCCTCGATCGCCTTGATAACCTGCGGCCGCTCCTCCCTCTGGAGTCTCTGGAGCTCATTCATGAGGCGGTCGAAGCCTTCGCGCGTGATGGGTACTCTCTGCATGGATGCGGTCTCCTTCCTCAAGTGCGTGCCAAATCATTTAACGGGATTCCCCCCTTCTGTCAAGCCGTGAACCGTCTGAGCGACGCCGGAGGGAGGGGCCGAGCACATGGGTCGAGAAGGATTTGTCTGGCTCGCCACTTTTGTTTCGTGCTAAAAGAAACAGATAAATGATATTCCTGTTTCACATGCAGAGAAGGAAAGAGGATCGATCATGCCTTTCAAAAGAAAGGACCTTTTGGGCATTCGAGAGCTCGAAGTGCATGAGATCGAGCACATCCTGAAAATAGCGGCTTCACTGAAAGAAATAAACACCCGTCCCATCAAGAAAGTCCCGACGTTGCGCGGCAAGACGGTCGTTCACCTGTTCTACGAGCCGAGCACACGCACGCGAACGTCCTTTGACATTGCGGCCAAGCGGTTGAGTGCCGACACGTTCAGCATCTCCGGGTCCACGAGCTCCATCGTGAAGGGGGAGACCATGCTGGACACCCTGAAGAACCTGGAAGCCATGAAGCCGGATGTGTTCGTCATTCGACATTCGGCTTCAGGAACGGCCCATCGCCTGGCGCAGCGCACACCGGCTTCGGTGATCAACGCGGGTGACGGGATGCACGAGCATCCGTCGCAGGCCCTGCTCGACATGATGACGATTCGCGAGCACAAAGGTCGTTTGGATGGTCTGACCGTCCTGATCGTAGGGGACATCGCCCACAGCCGCGTCGCCCGCTCGAACCTGTGGGGCCTCTCCAAGATGGGGGCCAGGGTTGTGGTCTGCGGCCCGACGACGCTTATTCCTTTAGAATTCGACCAGTTGGGTGCTTCTGTGTGCCACCGTCTTGAGGAGGTCATCCCCGAAGCGGATGTCATCATGGTTCTGCGGCTCCAGAAAGAGCGCATGCAGCAGCTCCTCCTTCCGTCACTGCGGGAGTACGCCGTGGTTTACGGAATCAACGCGTCACGGCTGAGCAAGGCGAAAAGCGATGTCATCATCATGCATCCTGGTCCTATGAACCGTGGGGTGGAGATCAGCCCCGAGGTGGCGGACGGGCCTCATTCCGTCATCCTGGACCAGGTGACCAACGGGGTTGCGGTGCGCATGGCCCTGCTGTACCTGTTGGGACAGAGGCAGGAGTCGTCTGGAACAGTGTGAGGCTTGCGGTTGTGCTGGCTGAGTGCCGGACTGCCCCCGGATCGAGGTGCATTGCGAGGAGTCTTTGTTAATGCTCGAATTTGAGGCTGTGAATACCCTGTATCGTCGCGGGCGTATTATCGATCCGGGAGTGGGTACGGATATGACCGCCGACATTCTGGTCCTGGAGGGCCGGATCATCGATATTGGCCCCGAGATCGACTTGGGAATGGACCTCCAAAACACTGTCAAGGAGGTGGATCTTCGGGGACTGTGGGTGACGCCGGGATGGGTGGACATGCACGTTCATCTGAGGGAGCCCGGGGAGGAGTACAAAGAAACGATCGCATCGGGGACGCGGGCCGCCGCTGCGGGTGGATTCGTCGCGGTCGCGTGCATGCCCAACACCAAGCCGGTCAACGACTGTGCGGCGGTGACGGCGTTCATCCGGAAGCGAGCCCGGGAGGAAGGCCGTTGCCATGTATTCCCGGTAGGGGCCATCAGCAAAGGGCTGAAAGGTGAGGACCTGTCTGAGTTTGGTGAGCTGCGAGAGGCCGGGGCGATTGCGGTGACGGATGACGGGCGCCCGGTCATGAACAGCCTGATGATGCGCCGGGCCCTTGAATATGCAAGGAATTTCGACTTTCCCGTCATCAGTCATGCCGAGGATCTCGGGCTGGCTGTGGGGGGGCTGATGAACGAAGGTCGCGTTTCGGCGATGCTCGGACTGCGGGGCATTCCGGCCGCCGCGGAAGTGGCCATGATCCAGCGCGACGTCACGTTGGCGGAGCTCACCAAGGGGCGCCTGCACATCGCTCACGTGAGTGCCGCCGGCTCGGTGCGCGTTATACGGGCGGCCAAGGCGCGAGGGATTGCCGTTACGGCGGAAACCGCTCCCCACTACTTTACGCTGACCGATGAATCCCTCGTGGGATTCGATCCGGTCTTCAAGGTCAACCCGCCCCTTCGGGGAGCCGAAGACGTCGCGGCCATCAAAGACGGACTCGCCGACGGGACGCTCGATGCCATCGCGACCGACCATGCGCCCCACAGCGTGCTCGAGAAAGACACGGAGCTCGAGTACGCGGCCAACGGGATGATCGGGTTGGAGTCGGCCCTTCCTTTGGTGCTCAACCTAGTCAAGGAAGGCGTGCTGACTCCTTCTCAGGCCGTCGCAAAAGTCACGATCAATCCGTCCCGCATTCTGAGCTTGCCGCTCGGACGGTTCAAGAAAGGAGAGCTGGCGAATCTGACCGTCATCAATCCCGAAACGGCCTATGTCATGGACTCAAGGACCTTCCAATCCAAAAGCCGCAACTGTCCGTTTGACGGTCGTGCCGTGCAGGGGCATGCCGTTCTCACCTTGGTGGACGGCAGACCGGCCTTTTCAAGACTCGAACGATGAGCACGCAATTCGGTTCCGCCAAAATCCTCGTTGTGGATGACGAACGGAGCATGAGGGAATTCCTCGAGATCATGCTCATGAAGGACGGCTACGACGTTCACTGCGCCTCAAGCGGTACCGAGGCTCTGGAGCTGATCCACGACGCTTCTTTTGACCTCGTGATTACCGATATCCGGATGCATCCCGTGGATGGTCTGGCGGTCCTCAAACACTGCAAGGATACCTCGCCGTCGACGGTGGTCATCATCATTTCGGCCTACGCCAACGCGGAAACGGCGGTTGCCGCCATGAAGGAGGGGGCCTACGACTATCTGCCCAAGCCCTTCAATATCGATGAGATGCGCTCGGTCATCCGAAGCGCGCTGGAAAGTCGGGAAGGGGCAGACCGGGTCGCCGGCGCCAAGGAAGGTCCGCTCTACTTTGGCTGTATCATTGGTGAAAGCCCCGCCATGCGCCGTGTGTACGGCCTCATCGAGCGGGTCGCCACCACCAGCAGCAACGTGCTGATCACGGGGGAGAGCGGAACCGGAAAAGAGCTTGTGGCCAAGGCCATCCACCGCCAGAGTCCGAGAAGCCAGAACCCGTTCATCGCGGTGAACTGCGGCGGGGTTCCCGAAACCCTCATCGAGAGCGAGCTTTTCGGATTCAAGAAGGGAGCGTTCACCGGGGCGGGGGCAACCAAGAAAGGTCTGGTGGAGGCGGCGCAAACGGGAACGCTCTTTCTGGACGAAATCGGCGAGCTGTCGCCGACGCTCCAGGTCAAGCTGTTGCGACTCGTTCAGGAGAAAACCATCAAAATGATCGGCGGCACGGATGACATCCCGGTGGATGTGCGCATCGTGTCCGCGACCAACCGCGACTTGGAGAAGATGGTCATCGAGGGAACGTTTCGAGAGGATCTCTACTTTCGTCTGAACGTCCTCCCCATCCGAATGCCACCCCTTCGGGAGCGACGCGAGGACATCCCGCTGCTCTCGGACTACTTCCTCTCGAAATTCCGACACGAATTCGGGAAAGACATTCGCAGGATCTCTTCGTACGCCATGGATCTCCTGAACAAGTACGATTTCCCAGGGAATGTCCGGGAGCTCGAGAACATCATCGAGCGCGGGGTTGCACTCGAGTCGTCGAGCATCATCCTTCCGGAGAGCCTTACCCTGGCGTCCTATAAGCGGACCCAGCAGGAGCCCGCGGCGGCGGCCATCCCGGACCTCCCCCCCAAGGGCACGAGTCTTGATCAGTACCTTGCGGACATCGAGATCAAAATGCTTCAGAATGCCCTGGAGAGAACGAACGGGGTGAAGCACAAGGCAGCTGAGCTCCTGAACATCACCTTCCGTTCGTTTCGTTATCGGCTGGTCAAGTACGGAATGGCCTCGGAAGACGAAAAAGATCTTTAGCTGCTCATCCCTTCATGTTCTCCACGATGGCCGAGGCAAACTCGGAGCACTTCACTTCCTTGGCTCCCTCCATCTGACGCGCAAGATCGTAGGTCACGACCTTGGATTGGATCGTTCGTGCAAGCGCGTCTTCGACGCAGGCGGCCGCCTCCGACCAGCTCAGGTGCTCGAGCAGCATGGCTCCAGAAAGGATCAGGGAGCCGGGGTTGACCTTGTCCTGGCCGGCGTATTTCGGGGCGCTGCCGTGCGTGGCTTCGAAAATGGCGCAGCGATCTCCGATGTTGGCCCCCGGTGCCATCCCAAGCCCCCCGACCTGAGCCGCCAGAGCGTCCGAAAGGTAATCGCCGTTTAGATTGGGAGTCGCGAGGACCGAGTATTCATCGGGGCGCAGCAGGGCCTGCTGAAACATGCTGTCCGCGATGCGGTCCTTGATGACGACACGCCCTGCGGGGATCTGGCCTCCGTGCTTTTCCATCACGTCCGTTTCCGTGACGGCCTCGGCGGGAAATTCCGTTGCGGCGAGCTCGTAGCCCCATTTCCGGAAGGCGCCTTCGGTGAACTTCATGATGTTCCCTTTGTGCACCAGAGTCACGGACGGGAGCCCCTTGGCGATGGCGTACCGAATCGCGCGTCTCACCAGCCTAAAAGTCCCCTCGCGGCTGATGGGCTTGACCCCGATCCCCGACCCGTCAGGGAGGGTTATGCCGAATTCGCTCCGAAGAAATGCCGCCATTCGATTGGCCTCCGGGGAGCCGGCGGCCCATTCGATTCCAGCATAGACGTCTTCGGTGTTTTCGCGAAAGACCACCATGTTCACCTTTTCCGGCTGCTTCACGGGCGAGGGGACGCCGGGAAAGTAGCGCACGGGCCGGACGCACGCATACAGGTCGAGCACCTGCCGGAGCGTGACGTTGAGGCTCCGAATGCCTTCTCCAACCGGGGTTGTCATGGGGCCTTTGATGGCGACAACACACTGCCTGAGGCGTTCGAGTGTCTGCCCGGGAAGGTATTCTCCGACTTCGCGCTTTGCTTGCTCTCCAGCCAGGAGCTCCAGCCAGTGGATCTTCCTTGTGCCTTGGTACAAACGTTCCACCGCCCCGTCCAAGACGAGACGGGTGGCGGCCCAGATGTCTGGTCCGACGCCGTCTCCCTGCATGAACCCGATAATGGGTTGATCGGGCACCGATAACGAATGGTCTCCCTGTACACTGATCCATGAACCTCCAGAAGGTGTGTGGGTCATCTGATGTCCCTTTCTTTACGGTTGATTGCTAAATGCCAGCAG
>CALBZH010000784.1 GCA_937889795.1 uncultured Syntrophobacteraceae bacterium
GATGCTCGCCGAGATTACTTCTGGTTAGAACTGCCACAGGAGGTGCGCACTGATGCAGGAAGATTGGCGGACCGTCTTCTTGCCCTGGCTGGACACGTCGCTGACGCGGTACGGAAAGCACCGCTGGCCTCGGAAGTCGACCAGCGGGACGTGATGACTGGCACTAAGTCGATTCGCGCTGCTCTTTTTCTTCGAGAGTTCCGCTCTTGGACTACCGAGGTTCTCCACGACGAAGGTACGGTTTTGGGGGTCCAGCCAGCCGGGCAGTCCGAGGATGACCCATGTGCACCCGAATCAGCTAGACGCAGCTTCATGAATTGGGCTGATAAGCTACGTGGGATTCTCGACTTAGTGGCTGCATCGCGTGCCCTTGGTCAGACTGGAATAGACACTGTCTCTTCAGCGCCAGCCCGTTACCGACCTGGCTCCGCTTTCGTAATGATGTCAATGGACAAGTCGCGACCGGAACTGACCGACGTTGCCGATACGGTCAAACAGGTCTTTGAGCAGTTCGACATTGCAGCTGTCCGGGCGGATGACATTGAGCACGAAGATGTGATCACAACACGTATCCTCGGCGAGATCGAGACTGCGGAGTTCCTGTTCGCCGACCTGACAGGCAAGAGACCCAATGTCTACTATGAGGTGGGTTACGCTCATGCTCTCAAACGTCGTGTAATTCTCTTCAGAAGGGCTGGCACCGGGCTACACTTCGATCTCGCAGGGTATAACTGCCCTGAATACGAAAATCTTCGCGATCTAAGAGAGAAGCTCCTTCGGCGTCTGGAGCATGCAACAAATCGCCGGCTAAAGACAGCGGGCTCTGCTCCGGCTTGAACTCGGCCCAACCCAGGACTTCAGGCGAGGGCGGACCACGCTCGAGGTGTAGTTTCAAAGTGCTCGGCCGCCGCGCCTGAGCCCTCATGTTAGCGTGTTTGCAGGTCGTCCCACAAAGGAGATATCTTAAGGATGCCAGTGGCCTTCAGGTACAAAGGGTATCGCTTTTTCTTCTTTTCAAATGAAGGAGATCCGCTTGAACCGATGCACGTCCATGTGAGACGTGGTGACGCTACGGCGAAGTTCTGGATGTCACCGCAGATCAGCCTTGCGGAATCATACGGGATGAACTCTGCTGAACTCCGAGAACTCATGCGAGTGGCTGAGAAGAACAGGGAACTCATAGAAAGGTATTGGAATGAACACGTTAGCGTTTGAGCCTCGTGCCAAGAAAGTAACATTTGATATGGACAACATGTGGGTAGAGCTCACCGACGGACGCCAGCTTGGTGTACCACTGGCATACTTCCCCAGGCTCCTCCATGCAGCCCAAGCTCAGAGAGATGACTATATCATCAGTGGTGGGGGTACTGGCCTCCACTGGGATGAACTGGACGAGGACATATCCGTCAAGGCCCTTTTGATGGGCATTGGTGACAGAACCAAACCTGCCAGGAAGGCCTCGTGAGCTTCTTAGACCTTTCTCTTGCTAACCGGCGGCTCAACCCGACGCCGGACCACGTGGCAACGTCACACCAAGTGGTGCATTTTCATGGTCATAGGTGCTCAGCCGGCGCGGGTTAGCCGCGTTCGTTAGTGCCCAGGTCTGATAGCTCGGTGTGGCTTGAAAAACAGAAGAATTGCTGAGTAATACCTGAAAGGATGAAAATTAACTTGTGCGTAAGATACTTGAGAGGATTCTTGAACTCGTTGGCCGAAAGCAAGTGCTCATATCGAGCCACGGCTATGACGAGTTGGCTTCTGATGATATTCTTGTAAAAGACATCATGTCTGGCATTGCCAGGGCTGTTGTGGTCGAGGATTACCCCGACTACCACAAAGGTCCTTCTGTCCTCGTGGTGCAGGAGGACAGTCAAGGCAGGCCTATCCATGTAGTCTGGGGTATTCCGAAAGGCAAAGCATCCCCGGCAGTTCTTGTTACGGCGTACAGACCGGACCCAAAGCGATGGTCGAGTGATTTTTTGAGGAGAGTATGGTGAGAAGAAAGCATCACACAAAACTGCTCCACGAGGGCGATTATGTAGCTGAGGTTGATGTTGATCTCATCTACACAGATGAAGGCTGGTCACCTTATTTATCGCTGGATGATGCCCAGAAGTTGGATGATGTGCGAGAGGCACTGCGGAAGGGAGACCTAAAGACAGCTTCACAGTATGCACGGGTCTATTCTTTGACTCCGATAGCATTGTAGTCCCCCTGCAGGCAATTGAGCCGCTTCTGCGATGCATTTCTCCGTCTGCGGGGAATCCGCCTCAAGACAAAGCAGTGGATTGTGCTAACCATCCAATGAACCCCACGAGCAACCACGGGCGAGTTGTCCCGTGTTGTCCGTAAGTCCTTGGCCGTGGTTGCTCGCGGGTTATCGGTACGTTGGCAGATGGTGAACGGAGGATCGTGAGCTATGCGGAAAAGCCCCAACCTTCCGGGACATGTGCAGTTTTTTCTGCCTATAATTGACGCGTTGCGAAAGCTCGGCGGCTCGGCAAGCCCCGTTGAGCTCAAAGACGCTCTGATCGCCAACCTGGATATCACGGAAGAAGAACTATCAGAGCGCCTGGCGAATAATGTCTTCAGAATCGACAACCAAATCGCCTGGAGCAAGATCTACCTCTCTCGTGAAGGACTGCTGGACGTATCGGATCCGAAAGTCTGGAACCTAACGGAGGACGGGCTCCGGCGAAACTTGTCCGAAGACGATGTTTTGGCGATTTTCAAGAGAATTCACAGCAGTCTTGTTACAAAGAGACAACCACCGACCTCACCCGTTGAGCCATCCGATCCTCATGCCGGGGAAGAGGAAAAGCACGGGGCAGAACTGATTGAGCTGCTCAAGTCGCTGTCACCAGTGGGTTTTGAGCGACTTTGCCAGCGCCTGTTGAGGGCATCCGGTTTCACCAAGGTCGTCGTGAAGGGTCGATCCGGTGATGGGGGCATCGACGGTGAGGGGACCCTGGAGATCAACCCGCTTGTCAGTTTTAAGGTCATCTTCCAGGCAAAGCGGTACAAGGACGCCGTGTCGTCCTCTCAGATTCGAGATTTCCGAGGAGCCCTGCAGGGTCGTGCAGACAAAGGCATCCTCATCACTACCGGGCGCTTCACCCAGGAAGCCAAAAGGGAGGCTATCTGAGAGGGAGCGTCGCCAATTGAGCTGGTTGACGGCACGAAGTTGGTCCAATTGTTCGAGCAGAAGCAATTGGGCCTGAAGCCGAAGACAGTCTACGCGCTCGATCATAGCTTCTTCGATGAATACATTTCCGAGGCAATATCTTGAAGGGAGACCTAC
>CALBZH010000785.1 GCA_937889795.1 uncultured Syntrophobacteraceae bacterium
GTGGCTCCAAGAGCGATGAATAATCCAAAAAGGGCTAATACAATTAGGATAGGCACTATCCAGTAGGCTTTGTTTTCTTTGATAAATGCCACAAATTCAGTAAATATGCTATTCCTCTTTGCCATATGCTTTTTCTCGTTTCTTGCTGAAATAAAGTGTGCATCGTGCTTTTGATCTCTCTCTCGGCTAATCCAATTTAAACTGCTTCTTATACTCTTCCGCTCCCTCCATCGGGGGCTGCTCGCTTTTGAGGCACAATGCATTTTCCAGAACAAGCGCGTCCATGTCGGTAAACATGAAGCACCGGTATGCGTCTTCAGGCGTACAGACAATGGGCTCACCGCGGATGTTGAACGAGGTGTTCACGACAATACCATATCCGGTCTTCTGGTCGAACTCCTTGATGAGCCTGTGGAAGCGGGGATTGGTCTTCGCATTGACGGTTTGGATGCGGGCCGAATAGTCCACATGGGTGACAGCCGGTATATCGGAGCGTTGAACATGAAGCCTATCGATGCCAAAAAGGGCGTTTTGCGTTTCGGACATCGTCATGCGGCGCTCACCGACAACCGGCGCGACAAGCAGCATGTACGGGCTCTCAATGTCCAATTGAAAGTAATCGGACACTCGCTCCGCGAGACAGCTTGGTGCGAAGGGGCGAAACGACTCGCGGAATTTGATTTTGAGGTTCATTGTGGACTGCATCTCTGTTGAGCGCGCGTCACCCAGGATGCTGCGTCCCCCCAAGGCGCGAGGTCCAAATTCCATTCTCCCGGCAAAATGTCCGACGACCTTGCCCGCGTCGAGCATCCCTGCAACCGTCCTGCACAGCGTGTCCTCATCCAGGATCTCATACCTGGCGTTGACTGAGTCAAGGTATTCCTGGATGGCGGTTTGCGTGAAGCGAGGGCCGAGGTAAGACCCCATCTGGCTGTCGCCGGGAGCAGATCTGCGGGGATTGTCAAAGAGCTGATACCAGGCAAAGAGAGCCGCCCCGAGCGCGCCCCCTGCGTCTCCCGCGGCGGGCTGGATCCAGAGGTTCTTGAATGGACCCTCGCGAAGCAGGCGACCGTTACCGACACAGTTCAGAGCAACGCCTCCAGCGAGGCAGAGGTTCTCCAGGCCGGTTTCCGCATGAACATGCTGTGCAATCCGCATCATGACCTCTTCAGTCACTTTCTGCACGCTCGCGGCAAGATCCATCTCCTTTTGGGTTAGCGGGCTCTCCGGCTTCCGGGGCGGGCCGCCGAAGAGCTTATGGAACTTCCTGCTCGTCATGGTCAGGCCAGCACAATAGTTGAAATAAGATTGGTCCACCCAGAACGACCCATCTTCCTTCAGGTCGACGATCTTGCCCAAGATATCGTCCACATACCTGGGCTCACCGTAGGGCGCCAGTCCCATGACCTTGTACTCTCCCGAATTGACCTTGAAGCCGGTGTAGTAGGTGAACGCACTGTACAGCAATCCGAGAGAATGAGGAAAGCGGAGCTCCCTTTTCAGGTCGATCTTGTTGCCCGCCCCCACCCCCCAGCTGGTCGTCGTCCACTCGCCAACGCCATCGAGCGTGATGATTGCAGCCTCTTCGAACGGGGAAGGAAAGAAGGCACTTGAAGCATGGGACTCGTGGTGCTTCGCAAAGTAGATGGGACCCTCGTAGGCATTGCCCAGCCCCTTGTCGATCTCCTGGGGAATCAACAGCTTTTGCCTGAGCCAGAGCGGCATCGCGTGCGAAAAAGAGCTCAGGCCTTGGGGGGCAAAGGCCAGATAGGTTTCAAGAAGACGTTCAAACTTTCGGATCGGCTTCTCGTAGAAAACGACCGCGTCGAGCTCGGATGGCCCTATGCCCGCCTCCTTGAGGCAGTAATTCACGGCTTCAACGGGAAACGCATGGTCATGCTTCTTTCTGGTGAAGCGCTCTTCCTGCGCGGCGGCAACCAGCTCACCGTCGCAAACCAGCGCCGCGGCACTGTCGTGGTAGAAGGCCGATAGTCCCATTATCCTGATCAAGGTGAACCTCACTGTCGTAGACTGCGGCAAAAGCAATGATCACTGCGTGTGATGGGATGGATACTTCACGAAGGCCTTGCGGGTTGTCAAGGATTTGTGGGGATGCCGGATTTGCCTTCACACTGCACGCATTCGAATCACTCTTTGAAAAGGTCGGTGGAGAGGTAACGCTCGCCGGTGCTCGGGAGGATCACGACGATCTGCTTGCCGGCCGATTCGGGCCGCGAAGCGACCTGGAGCGCGGCCCATACGGCAGCCCCGGACGATATGCCGCACAGGATCCCTTCTTTCTTGGCCACGTCTCGGGCTGTTTCGAACGCCGCCTCATTGCTCACCTGGATGATCTCGTCCAGGATGGTGGTGTTCAAGATGGCCGGTACGAACCCGGCTCCGATGCCTTGAATCTTGTGAGGGCCGGGATTGCCGCCCGAGAGCACGGGAGAGTCAGCCGGCTCAACGGCGATCGCCTTGAAAGCGGGTTTCCGGGCCTTGATGACCTCGCTCATGCCCGTGATGGTCCCCCCGGTCCCGACTCCGGCCACCACCATGTCGACTCCGCCTTCCGTCGCCCGCCAGATCTCTTCCGCCGTACCTCGCCGGTGGGCTTCGGGATTGGCCGGATTGGCGAATTGATCCGGCATGAACGCGCCTGGCGT
>CALBZH010000786.1 GCA_937889795.1 uncultured Syntrophobacteraceae bacterium
AATGATGGAGCTGCTGGATCCGGCTTACGCGACCGTGCGGAGGAAACTTATCGACATGCAGAGGGCGAATGGCGGCCACCGACCGGGTGATCCGCTGACCGGACAAGCTCTCTTGCCTGAGAGTCGCGTTTTCCGTTTCGAACGCTGGGGGTACGGCACCGTCCACGTGGATGTCGTGGACGCCATGGGCAACATGGTGGCCGCAACACCGAGCGGTGGCTGGATTTCCGGGAGCGAGGTCATTCCTGCCACGGGTTTTCCGCTCACCACGCGGCTCCAGACGTTTTTCTTGGACCCGGGCCATCCCAATGTCCTGGCGCCGGGAAAACGACCCCGGACCACGCTGAGCCCGTCGCTGGCCTTCCGGGGCGGCCGCCCCTGGATGGTGTTCGGGACGATGGGCGGCGACCAGCAGGACCAATGGGCGAGCCAGTTTTTCCTGAATCGTGCCGTCTTTGGCATGGGCCTTCAGGAAGCCATCGAGGCGCCCAAAATCACGTGCGATCACATTCCGGGGACCTTCGCGCCTCACGACGCGCATGCCTTGCGGGTGAGGCTGGAAGGCCGAATTGGCGGCGAGGTCGTGGAGGATCTCTGCAGGCGCGGACATCGAGCCGTCCGGGATGGAGCCTGGACGGCAGGCTTCCTCTGCGGCGTTTCTCGCTCGCAAATCGGGCTGCTGGAGGCGGGCTCCGACCCGAGGGGGGCCAAGGCGGGTGTGTTTCCAGCCTGCGCTCTGGCGTGGTAGAAGGCTCGTGTCCGCTGGAAGCCCGGCAGGCCAAACCGCCTGCCGGCTTTTCCGCGCGTCTAGCTTGCTCACGTCAATCAATAGACGAGAGTCGAGGTAGCCGTCAGGATTTCTTGAGTCAGAGCTGCGGCGGCGGTGGGAACAGCGCCCTCTATGAGGTCGGATTCCTCGATCTTGCGCTCCCGGATGCAGGGCACGCACACCAGGATCTTGCCGCCCTGGCTCACGAAGTTTTCTACGAGGCTCTTGAGCGGCGGCAAGCCTACCGCGGGGACATGCTCTAGAAAGCCTTTCTTTGCCAGCAAGACGGACGTGCCCTGCAAGGCGATGACGGCTTCCACGTCCATGGCTTGTGCCGCGTTGGCCAGCACGAAAGGAAAGGATGCTCTCTCGGGGTCTTCAGCGCCGTGCGTCACGATGTAGACGATTTTC
Organism: uncultured Syntrophobacteraceae bacterium; assembly: GCA_937889795.1. Lineage (GTDB taxonomy): Bacteria > Desulfobacterota > Syntrophobacteria > Syntrophobacterales > Syntrophobacteraceae > CALBZH01. The sequence continues at coordinate 1,181 of CALBZH010000786.1, forward strand.
TCTTGTTCAGCCATTGGTTGACCTCCTCTTAATGGTATGCGTGATCGGGTGTGATGCTGAATGGCCGCAGCCGTCAGGCATAGCGCGCCACAAGGGTTGAAAGGTCTTCCGCCTGTACCCCTGCCCTCAAAAGATTCCCCAGGCAGATGGGGCACATGGCAACCACGGGGGCTCCTGTCGCCTTGAGCTCTTCCACTCTTCTGTGGAGGACCTCGGCCGTGAGTCGGGGCGATACCGATTCCGCCGGTCCGCCGCAGCAGCTTGTGAAAACACCCGAGCTTCTCACCGGCACGTGACCGATGCCGAGGTTGTCGATCACCCTCCTTGGAGCGTCAGAGAGCTCAAGATATCTGCCGTAGAAGCAAGGGTCATGAAGCGTGACTCTTTTGCTCCCATCATTGGCCGTGACCTTTGAGAGCTCGAAGTAGGTCTTCACCTGAAAGCTCTCCCCCGTGACCTTGGGATAGAGCACCTTCATGGCGTAGGTGGTGTGGGGGTCCACCGTGATGAGCTTCTCGATGCCCTTCGCCTTGAGCGTTTTCGCCACGAAGGAAGCGTGGCGGGCAAAGCCCTCCTCATCCCCCAGGTCGTGGAGCAGGATGCCGCTGTAGTAGTCCAGCTCGGGTCGATAGAAGAAGTCCACGTTGGACTTGACCAGGATCTTGTGGATGTCCCGAACCATCGAGTCGAATTTTCTCTTCTCCCGGTCCGTCGCCATGAGCCTGAACCCCAGACAGACGAGAAACGACGGGACATACCTTCCAAGCCCGACGTAGCGGGCCCAGAAGCTGTCTTCGAGGCGAGCGAGGCGCTTGGTCGTCTGCTCGATGTAGGGAACGGACTGATACATGAGCCCGGTGAAGAGCATCGCGTCGCCTTCCCGCCTGAGAGGGATGTCCCGCCACCAGCGGTTGAGGAGCGAGCTCGGGGCTCCGAACGGGTTGCGCGTCTTGCGCACGTTGGCGGCAATGAGGTCGATGATGGCTTTGGGGTCATACATGGGATTGCCTCCTCCAGTGCTTGAGGGCGAGACGTCTCAGTCCGAGGATGAGCTCACCGGGGTTCGCGCCCCTGGGGCATGTCTGCGTGCACAGGCCGCAGTGGAGGCAGCGCCAGAGATCCCGGGCATTTGCGAGGATCTTGTCCCTGGCTCCCACCTGGGCGTAGCGGATCATCTTCCTTGGGAAATGCTCGTCAATGAGCGGGCAGATGGCAGCGCACGTCCCGCGGTTGAAGCACTCGAGGGTGGTTTCGACCCCACAGCGCTTCAGTTCTTCAGCGAATTGAGGGTAAACCAGGGCCATTTTCAATCCTTTCCCAAGAGGAGCCACAACCCTTACTCGGTAGCCCCCACATGCCTGTACCGAAAGTAGCTTCCATCCTTCTCCCCCTCTGCGACCTCGCCGTACTTTTTCAACGTGGCCACGATCCACAGGGTCCGGCTTGTCTCCAATCCCGTGGCTTGAGCGAGCTCGGGGATCGTTCCGGGACCTTCCTGCAAGGCGCCGCGAACGGCGTCCATCGCCTTCTTGTGCTCCTTCATCCTTCGGGACGCCTCCTCGATCATGGGTCTGCGGAATTCCCGGAGCGCCTTGAGGGCGTCTTTCCTGGTCTGTTTTTGTTCTTCTGTCGCGTTCATGAGACAACCTCACTCAAAGCTCGAGACACGACATTCCCTTACGCCGCCAAGTCACCCGCGACGATCATGTCCACCATGGCTTCGTAT
>CALBZH010000787.1 GCA_937889795.1 uncultured Syntrophobacteraceae bacterium
AGACACCCGACACCTTGGCAAAGGGCAATCACCAACGGTCGTGAATTGCACTCCAAGCCGTCACTCGGACGGGCTGTTGGTTTGATCCATGGCACGGGAACGCCCCAATGAGGAGACCAAGTCGATGAGTATTCGAGTGTTGCTGGTCGATGACGAAGAACACTTCGCAAGTGTTCTCTCAGAACGTTTGAATGCGCGCAACCTCAACGTCACGACAGCCTTGTCGGGTCATGCCGCCCTGTCTCTGCTCGACAAGATGGAAATGGATGTCGTTGTCTTGGACGTTTGCATGCCGGGACTCAGCGGCATCGAGGTCCTACGGTGCATCAAGGAGCGTTCGCCAGGGATGGAGGTGATTTTGCTGAGCGCCAAGGAATCCATCAAGGATGCCATGCAGGGCATGCGCTTCGGCGCCTTCGACTATTTGACGAAACCTCTCCCGGTGGACAGCCTGGACAGGAGAATCCACGAGGCCGCTCTGGAGCCGTTCAAGCGTGGTAGAAACGAAGGCTGGGCAATTCAACAGCCGTGAGCAGATTGCCGTAGACGGCACCGGTATCGATTCCGATTTTGTCGCGGGTGACGAAGGGGGTTTCGAAAGGCGTGTGTCCGAAGACGACAATGGAATCCAGCGGCGCCTCCGAGCTCAGAAACGGCTCGCGTACGGTAAGAAGCCTGTCGAGTGAGCAGCTTTCCAAATCCTCGCCCGGAATGACCCCTGCATGGATGAACAGATACGGCCCGAGCCTGTAGTAGGGCTGCAGCTCCGAGAGAAACGCCCGGTGCTCGCGCGGCAGAAAGGACAGATCGCGCAGCGAGCGAATCGACTCCACTCCGTAACTCGCAAGTGTTGGCTCCACTCCCAGGGGACGGATGACCCGCAGGAGGTCCGGGTCACCCGTGCGGGCATACTCCAACAGCCAGTGCTCATGGTTGCCCAGGAGAAAGACGCAGCGGCGAACGTGCTGCTTTACATCGAGGAGCAGGTTGACGACCTGCTTCGACTCGGGTCCTCGATTGAGGTAGTCGCCCAAGAAGACGAGAACGTCCTTTTCCGCGTCGATCGGCAGCCGCCCCAGCAGGGCTTCGAGCTTCCTGGAGCACCCGTGGACATCACCGACCGCAAAAACCTTGTAGCCCCAAAGGGGTCGTGCCATGCCAGCCATTGCATTCATTCCTTTGTCAACCGGATGCTAACACATTTCATTTTGCCAATGAACCTGGGAGAGGACCGCCTGCGTTTTTGTGCTATAGTCGCGGGCAAGCCAGCTCAGCGTGAGCAAGTAGTCGTTCTTTCCGCAACCCGATGCCTACGGGAGGCCATCCGTGCTGCGCAAAGCCCTCCTTTTGAAACTGTTCAGCGCGGCAACGATGCAGCGATGGAACGACAAGATCCGCCCCGTGGACCTGATCGAGCTCGACAAGCAGGCCCACAAGATGGTCCTGGCCTACTTCATCGGGAAGTGGGAGGAGGAGCACACGGCCGTCGATTGGATCCGGTTGATTGAAGGCGGGATTTTCGAGCTCCTGCAGCGTGTGGTGTTGACCGACCTCAAACCCCCCATTTTTTACAAGATCAAGTCTGACCCGGCTCGCTATGCACGCCTCAACGCATGGGTTTTCGAGCAGCTGCGCCCCGTCTTGTCGCCGCTCGGGGCGGCGTTTCAGGAACGGTTTTGCCGTTATTTCGAGGAGGAGGAACGTTCGCTTCCTCGTCGGATCCTGAACGCGGCCCATATCTCGGCCACTCGATGGGAATTTGAAATTCTCTACCGGATGAATCCCCTTGGCTTCGAGATGCAGGCCATCCACGAGCGGCTCACGACGGCCCAGAACGCGTTCAATGACCTCAAGGGCGTCGCCCTGATTCGGGAGGATGCGGCCTCAACGCGTTTCGTCGATTTGTGCGGCCAGCTCCGTTTCCAAATCCGTTGGGCCAACGTGCACCGAACGCCCCGAACATCCGTGCTGGGGCATTCCGTTTTCGTCGCCTGCATCGCTTATTTCCTCTCGCTCCAGGTCGGTGCCTGCCGAAAGCGCGTCATCAACAACTTCTTTACAGGACTCTTCCACGACCTTCCTGAAGTTCTCACCCGCGACATCATTTCACCTGTCAAACGATCGATCGAAGGCCTCGACACCCTGATCAAAGCGTATGAAAAGGAAATGATGGAGCAGGAGTTTTACAGCCTGCTTCCAACAGGCTGGATTCCCGACCTCAAGCTTTACTCCGAGGAGGAGTTTGAAAGCGTCGCGCTGCTGGATGGCGAACGGGTACGCCTGACGAGCGATACGATCAACGCCCATTACAACGAGGACCGCTACTCACCGAGAGACGGGGAGCTGGTGAAAGCCGCGGATCGCCTGGCGGCCTTCATCGAGGCGTATGCTGCCATCCGCGACGGGTGTGGGTCGCCCGACCTGCACGAAGCGCTCTGGTCCATCCGACGGGAGGAAGCGCAACGAACCCTTGGAGGCATCGACCTCGGTGAAATCTACGCCGACTTCGACTGAGCGGATTCCCAATGGGGCTTTATGACGCGTTGGGGAGATCTCGGCGTTTGTGCCCGGCAGGCTGTCCGTGTCGGCTGTCCGTTGACAACTGTACCCGTAATCCCTGATAATATCTGCAACTCTTTGAGCTCCATCTCCTTTTGGTCATAGACGATTCCATCTGGGTCGTAACGATTGGCACGCGACCAGCCGTTGCGAATGCCGGTACCGCAACGCCCGACGGTTGCAAGCGACGTAGGGAGCGACCTGTTCGTCTGCATGGGAAGTGAACCTTCTCGGAAGTCCGACCAACGTGAAGCCCAAAGGACAGTATGTGGAATGGGAATACTGGATCGGAGGCAGAAAGCTCGAAGTCAAGCTTCAGGCCGATCAGGTGGTTTCAATCGAAAATCACTGATTGGCCGAGCTCCCGGCGTATGAGACGCTCGCCGGAGCAACTTGGTTCCAATGATGGAAATGATTATCGCCGGTTCCCGCGTTCTCTGACTGAGGATCACGTTTTGGCGCGGATTCGCCCCAGGTATGGGCGGTCCTGGCCAGGCTGTGTCGGAGCCGACAGTCGAGGAAGAGCCCAATGAGTGATGAGAACAAGTCCAGACCGATTCCTGACAGAGCCTCCGCCAAGATACCCTCGGAGCAGCCCCCCATCAGTCAACCTGCAGATGCGAAGCTCCGAGGGGTGGGAGTTGGCGGTGGGACGCCTCGGCAGTCAAAACAGTCAGCGGGTGAAGACGAGCTGAAAACCGTCATTGCAGACGCCTCGACCGCCGGTCTGCACGACGCCTTGACCCTCCAACCCACCCTCGAAGTCGTTTCGGGCTCGGCCAACCGCAAGGTCATTCCCTTGGGACCGGATAAGCTCAGAATTGGACGTGTCAGCTACAACGACGTGGTCCTGAACGACAGTAAGGTCTCACGAACCCACGCGGCCATCTATTTTGAGAAGGGCTATTATGTGGTCGAAGACTTGAACTCGACCAATGGCGTCTATGTGGACGGCAATTTGGTCCACAAGGTTGTGCTCCGCTCCGGGAGCCAAATCACGATCGGGGACACGGTCCTGCTCTTCACGCAGGTCGATCCGGTGGTCACCTTGGACGACAAGATCTCCTTTCTCAATCAGACCGACCTCTTCAACTGGATCGACGACGAAACCAAGGCAATGCTTGCCGACAACCTCCTGGTTCGCTTCTTTCCTAAAGACAGTGTGGTCTTGCACCAGAAGGCTCCGGTGGAAAGCATGTATTTCCTGTACTCGGGCAGCATTCGGGTTGTGGAGATCAATGATGAGGGCGGAGAGCGAGCCATCGACGAGATCCATCCCGGTGGCTTCTTCGGCGAGAGGGGCCTGCTCGCGGGGGAGGCCGGCCTGTATTCCATGGTCACCAACACCGATCTGCACGTGCTCGAGCTGCGACGCGACCGGCTCAACGAGCTGCTCCTCAAGAAACCGGAGCTGAACAAAGCGTTCTACCGGATGATGCTGCAAAAGATCACGGCGGGTCAGACCGAGCATGATCGGGATGGGCTTCGTCGCGACCAGCTCCAACAGGTGATCGCGCCCACCGACGTGACCATCATCGGCGAAGACAAGAAGATCAAGGAAGCCAAGAAGAAGATCGAGGCCTTGGCCAAGGAGAATGCGTCGGTGCTCATTGTGGGGAGAGCCGGGACGGGCAAGAGGACCTTTGCCCGTTATTATCACAAGATGGGCACGCAGCCCGACACCCCTTACGTGGAGCTGTCCCTGACGGAGCTCGACCGGAACAAGATCGGAGCCGCCATTTTCGGCGTAGAGGCCGACCCCACGGCGACGCACATGAAAGGCCAGGTCGGGTATCTCGAGATGGTCGGGACCGGCACGGTTGCCATCCTCCACGCAGAGCTTCTGGACGCTCACCAGCAGAGCAAGCTTGCCACCTACCTGCAGCAGGGATGGTTCCACCGAATGTACGGCCGGGAAAGCGTCCGATCCAAGGCCCAGGTGATCTTGGTGGCGACTGGAGCTGAAAGCGAGATCATGGAGCGGCTCATTCCCGAGCTGCAGGACCTGTACAAAGGCAGCACGATCGCACTCCCGACGCTTACCCAACGGCTGAAAGACATTCCCCTGCTCGCCGAGCATTATCTCAGCCTGTTCGCGAAAAAGAGCGGCAAGCGCATCTCGGGGCTGTCGCGGGAAGCCACGGACAAGCTGGTTTCGTACGCCTGGCCCGGTGACGTCAAGGAACTGGAAAATGTGCTGCAGCGGGCCACCATCGTGTCGTCAGAGGGAGTCATCATTCCCGGCGATCTCATCTTCGTCGTTCCATCAGAGCGGGAGCGCCACAAGTACAACCTTCTGCGAAGTGACAAGCTCCGCAACATCATGCGGCATCCCCTGGTCCCGAAGCTGTTTGTCTGGTTCAACATTTTCATGGTGGTCATCATGGCGGGATTCACCCTGTTCGGGGGCTCCCAGCCGGAAGGCGATCCCCTGCAATCCTTTGAAAACAACCCGGGAATGCTGATCACCTGGCTGGTCTGGTTCCCACTGCTGCCCATCTCGGCCCTCCTCCTTGGACGGATCTGGTGCGGCGTCTGCCCGATTGCGGGCATCGGCGACATTGTGGCCAAGATCAAGCGATTCAACATCCCGGCCCCCAAGATCCTGAAGCGGCTGGACTTCTGGGCGGTTGCCATCGCTTTCATGGTCCTGGATTTCTCGGAAGAGTTCTTCGCCGTTGCCGAAAAGCCCTGGGCTACGGGAATGCTCCTTGTGATCATCATTGCGTTGTCCGTTATTTTCTGCGTTCTCTTTGAACGAAAGACCTTTTGCCGTTACGTGTGCCCTCTCGCAGGAATGCTGGGGACCTATGCGCCCGTGAGCATGATGGAAGTCCGGGGCAACAAGAAAGTGTGCCAGACCCAATGCGGACAGCATTTGTGCTACAAGGGCACGGAGCACGCAGAGGGATGCCCGATGTTCTCCTATCCAGCCTCCTTGAGCACCAACGCGGAATGCATGATGTGCTTCAACTGTCTCAAGAGCTGCGACAACCGGGGCGTTCAGATCAATATTCGGCCGCCGCTCCAGGAGCTATGGCACCAGAGCCAGCCGCTCTTGAGCTTGTCGGTTTTCGGCGTGATCATGGTGGGGCTCATGGGGCGCCACCAGTTCACCCATCTGGCTTTCTGGAAAGGGATCGAGCAGTCGCTCACCTGGCCGCCCGTGATGATCCACACGGTCGTGTATTCGAGCTTCATTCTTGCCGCGCTCATTCCGTTCTGGCTGGCTTCCACGGTTTCGGCCGCGGCGTCACAGGAAAAGGTCTCCGAGAACATGGCCCATTACGGAATGGCTTTCATCCCACTCGCCATCACCGGTCACATCTCCCACGTCGCCGACGAATGGCTGGGGGAAGGTGTTTACAACCTGTTGGGCTATTTCGTGAAGCTCTATCGGTCGCTCGTGGCCGGGATACCCATCGGAAGTCAGCCGGTCGAAATGACGCACTTCGTCCACGAATCAGTGATCGGTTTTATCAAGTTCATGACCGTCACCGGCGGCATGCTGGCCACTCTCATCGCCTTGGTCATGATCGCGCGGCGCTCATCCGAACGCAACATCATGGGGCGGATCATCCCGCACCTGCTGGTGCTGCTCGCCTTCTGGGCTGGATACCTGTTCATCTTCCTGGGGGCGACGGGAGGGGGCGGAGAAGCCGGAGCCACCGCACACGCACCGGCTGCGATCCAAGCGGAAACCGTGGCGACGCCCCAAGCAGCCGGGCCGAGTCCGCGCGCGATCTCGCAACCGACTCAGCAGCCCGAAGCAGGAGTATCGCCCCCCGTGGCTGCTTCGGCGCCAAAGTCCGCGCCGGCCGCACCGGTTGCAGGCCCTGCGGGCTTCGCTTTGCTCGTTCCCGACCTGAAAGGCTCAACCTACTCGAGGCTCGATCAGCCCAATGTGGTCAAATGGATCCAGGGCGCTCGCTCGGTCCCCGGGTCGAAGCAGGCGCGACTGCCAATCCAGGGGGAAGTGACGGGGGCTCCTTCCGGGGCGAAAGTCCGGGGCAGTCTGGAATCGGGCGGGACCCTCACGAATCAGTTTACGGTCACGCTGGACTCGAACCGCCGTTTCAGCGGAGAGATCGTCGTCAATAGCGTGCAGCAACGCATCCCGCTCATTTTGGAGCTTCTGGATCCCAAGACCAATACAGTCATGACGACCCATCGGGTTGTGTTATACTAGGGCCATCTTTTCCCGCTAACCGGAGAGAAACAGCAATGAACACCCCGAACAGCCTCATCGGACGCCTCATCGACCAATTCCGATTGGACCAGTTCATCGCCAAGGGTGCCATGGGCCTCGTGTTCAAAGCCTTCGACACCGTCCTCGTGCGAACCGTCGCCCTCAAGCTGATTTCCAAGAAGATCGAGGAGGAGTTGACAGAAGAAGAGTCCACCATCCGGGAAGAGGCCCGTAAGCGCCTCATACAGGAAGCCAAGGCGGCTGGTCGGCTCAATCATCCGAACATCCTGACCATCTACTCCTACGGAGAAACGGACGATTTCGAATACATCTCCATGGAGTACGTGACCGGCAGGACCCTGGCGCAAGTCGTGCAAGAACGGAAGGTCATCGAGCCGGCGGAAGCGATTGACATCGGGGAGCAAATCCTCATGGCGCTCGAAGCTGCCAACAAAGAGCAGATTGTCCACCGCGACATCAAGCCGTCCAACATCATGATCACGGATGACGGGCGGTTGAAAGTCATGGATTTCGGCATCGCCAAGCTTCCTTCGTTCTCCATGACGACAACGGGGACGGTTCTGGGCACCCCCTATTACATGTCCCCGGAGCAGATCTCCGGTCAGAAGGTGGACATCCGCTCGGACATCTTTTCCACGGGTGCCGTCCTGTATCAGATCCTAACTGGGGAGCGCCCTTTCGAGGCGACGAATACCGCCACCCTTGCCTACAAGATCGTCCAGGTGGAGCCCGTGCCGCCGGATGTCCTCAACATCCACATCCCACACCCGCTGGGCGCGATCGTCAAAAAAGCGCTCACCAAAAACCCGAGCCACCGATATCAGACGCCAACCGAAATGTTGAAGGCACTGCGAACGCTCAGGCAGGAAGAGGAAGCACGGGCGATCTCGGCGGGCGATGCCACGATGAAGCTTCCCTCTCCCGAGGAGCAAGCCACGATACAGGTCTACAGGCCCGACAGGCCGCCCACGGAGCCTCTGAAGACAATCCCTGACGCATCGGATCACGAGGAGAAGCGCTCGTCGGCTGCGGGTCCCGAAGAGAGTGCGCCATCCACGCCCAAGATCCGTCTGGTTCCGACTCAGCCGGAAGCCCATGAGGAGCCAGAAAAGCCCGATCAGGAAACGGTCATGGCGGTGAGCGATCAGTCTGCCACGAAAGACCACGAGTCAGAGCCCCATCCCGCTGGCGTGGCCAAGCCCGGCGAGACGCCCTCCCAAAACTTGGATCTTCCCGAGGACAACTCCAAGGAGGTGGTGCCCGCCGCGCGAGCGCTGAGACAAGCGGCAAAATCGGCCTCTTCCGAACCCGCCGGTGTCAAGAGCGCTCGAGGTGCTCCAGCCGCAAGAGGCAGCAAGTACGCTCTAGCCGCGGTCATCTGCCTTGCCCTGCTAGGCGGTGGATTTCTGGTGAACAGCTTTCTGAAAGGCAAAGGTCAAACTGTACCGCCGGGCACTCAAGGAGGTGGTCGACAGACGCCAGGCCAGGCTGTCCCAGGCGCACCCTCTGATGCGGCACCGGGAAAGGAGGCGAAATCGTCTTCACCGTCTCCGGCACCGGGCTCCACGGAAAGACCGACCGTCGAGTCCCTTTTGCTCCAGGCCAAGAGCCGCCAGTGGGAAAATGATCCCGTGCAGACTCAGAAGCTGCTCGAAGAGGCCGTGGCGATGGATCCCAACCACTTCGAAGCGAACTTCCAGCTGGCGCGCGTGCTCACTCACCGGCAGGAATATGCCCGGGCCATCGAAGTTTACAAGCGTGCCCTCGCATTGAACAATCAGGCCCCTGAGGTCTATTTCAACCTGGGGTATATCTATCTCAACCAGGGCGCCTACGATGATGCCATCCAGAACTACGAGGCGTGCTGGACGCTCCACCCTTCGTATCAAGACGAGGTGCTGACAAACCTCGGAATTGCCTATCTCAAGAAGAACCAGACGGACCGAGCCCAGCAGCTTTTCCAGCAAGCCTTGGACATCAACCCCTCCAACTTCGTGGCCCGAAGCTACATGCGCGGCTCCTCTCCGTCGACCGCGACGTCCACGCAGCCTCCTGCATCTGGACCACCCGCGGAGCCCACCGCTTCAGCGGACAAGACCGCCCAGGCGTCCCAGAGAGCCACCTCGCTCGTGGATGAAGCGAAAGGCCTGATCCAGACCAATCCAGCATCGGCCGGGAAACTGCTCCGAGAAGCGGTCAATCTGGATCCGAACAGCTTTGAGGCGCACCTCCAGCTGGGTCGACTCTACACGTTCCAGAAGAATTTCGACACGGCGATCAAGCACTACGAGAAGGCCCTCAGGCTGAACGAGCAGGCACCGGATGCCTATTTCAATCTCGGCTTCATCTACATGGCGCAGAAGCAATACGACCGGGCGATCCAGAGCTACGAGGCGTGCCTCGGATTGAAACCGCCTTATACGGATGAGGTCCTCACCAACCTTGGAATCTCTTACCTGAGGAAGACTGCTCCGAGCCAGGCGCGCACCCTGTTCGAGGAAGCTTTGGACCACAACCCCAATAACGAGATCGCCCGCAGCTATCTCGCTCAACTGGACAAGGCTGCGGACTCGGCGCCTGGGAGTCCGCAGGCGACGGGAAGCTCGCCCGGTCAACCAGAAGCCTCACGAGTCGAAGGGCAGTATTCCGTAGCGGGCGTCAATCCCGGTGGAGCGCCCTATGAGGGGACCGCTTCGATCAAACGGTCCGGCGACCGATACAATGTGAACTGGCAGATTGGCTCCGACGCGTTCGCGGGCACCGGGACCCTCGTCGGGGATACGCTCACGGTGAACTGGAAGAGTAGCACCGGGGGCTCAGGCTTGGTCATTTACACCATGACGACGGACGGGGTTCTGAAGGGCGTGTGGGCCGGAGGGAAAGGCTCGGAAACACTCACACCCGTGCAATGAGACAACAGGGATTGGGAAGCTTGGCTGTCATGAGGAAACGCGTACGTGAATCGAACGAGGAGGGCCAATGATGAGAAACACCTGGAGATGGATGCTCCTAGGGCCATTGCTGCTGCTCGCCCTGGCCGCATGCAGGACCATGAGTCACGACGAGATTAAAGACCGGGTGGACACACCCGCTCCCGTGGTCGCGCCATCCAAGTACATCTTTCATCGGGTTAAGCCGGGAGAAACCATGGCCAGCATCTCACGATGGTACACGGGCAAGGAAAGCAACTGGAAGGAAATCGCCCGAGAGAACCCGGAGCTAAAACCCTTTGCATTGAAAAAAGACGACATTGTCAAGGTCCCAACGGCCTTGGCTAAGTCTCACCTGGACCCCCCATCCGGGTCTACGGCCCCCGCCAAGAAGCCAAAGAAAGCAAGCTCGACTCCTGCCAGTAAGGGGGGACCGCCGGAGGACAGCGGAGCCTCGGGCGCCGACGAGGAAGCCGTGTTCGGACCGAAATGACGAAGGACCAATTCCACTCGCTATTCAACCGGTTGCTCGGCAGTCCAGCTTCCGCTGACCACTCCGGCGGCACTGCCGAGCTTCACCGCATGAACCGACATCTTGCATGCACCGCTTCGGAAACCCCGGGGTCCTTCGATACCCTCCGCAGTCCGCCAGGATCAGGCTCGACCAAGAGAAGACGGCGCCTCAGTCGTTTTCTGGAAACCAAATGATGGCAGTACTCGTCTTTGTGTGGTAGTGTTCGCAAGGTCGTTGCGCCGGTTGAGCGATTTAGACACCGCCCCGCCCATACCGGACACACCTTAGGCAATCGCGAATAATCCCGATTGCCGCTTGCGTGGCAAGAGCACACGCTGCAAGGACGCTGCGTTGAAAAACGCTGGTTTTTGGGGGACAGTATCCAAAGGAGACAGGATGAAACTGAAATGCATGGCCATCGCCGGAGTCTTACTGCTGACTGCTCAGGTAAACGCCCAGGAGACGCAGATGCTCAAATCCCAGAAGGAAAAGGTCAGCTACAGCCTCGGGGCTGACATGGCGAAAAATTTCAAAAAGCTGGGCGTCGAGATCGACATGGAGATCTTGATGAAGGGAATGAAGGACGTGTTCGCGGGCGAAAAACCGCTCATGTCCGACGACGAGATCCGAGCCACCATGACGGCGCTCCAAACTGAGCTCCGGCAAAAGCAGGTGGAAACCGCCAAGGCGGCTGCGGAAGAGAATAAAAAGGCCGGCGACGCGTTTCTTGAAGAGAACAAGAAAAAGGATGGCGTGGTCGTCCTGCCGAGTGGGCTTCAGTACAAGATTCTCAAGGCGGGAGACGGCAAGAAGCCCACGGATGCGGACACCGTTGAGTGCCATTACCGGGGAACCCTGATCGATGGAACTGAATTTGACAGCTCCTACAAACGTGGTCAGCCCGCCTCCTTCAAGGTCACCGGGGTCATTGCTGGCTGGACCGAGGCGCTGAAGGTCATGCCGGTGGGGTCCAAATGGCAGCTTTTTGTTCCACCGCAGCTTGGCTACGGCGAGCGGGGAGCGGGCCGCGAGATTGGCCCCAATGCCACGCTCATTTTTGAGGTGGAGCTTCTCGGAATCAAGTAACGCGGAAGAGAAGCGCCTTGGGGCATCGATGGACGGCGAAGCCTGAACGGATGCCCCAAAGGCGCAAGCCCTTCTACCTTTCCTCTTGGGATATTATCTTCCCTTTGCTGTCATAATGCGTTCTTTTCTTCTCCAGCCCTTTGCTGTCATAGTCGATGATCATTTTAGATACCACATGTGTTTTAGCCCACTTATCCGTGTAGAAGAATTCACTGACTTTCTTGTTACCGTTTTCGTGATATTTTTCTTCGCATTTATACATCCCATTATAGCTAGAATAAGCATCTGTGTAGTAGAATTCCGCTTTCGTCAATAGAGTCTTTGTACGACTCTGGAAATAGTACTGCTCTCGCTTCTTAACTCCATCTTTCTTTGAACGTTCGTCCGTATAATAGGATTCAATTTCTCTAATTTTTCCATTGGCATCATAAAACTCAATGATCTTATATATACCTTCTTCGTATCGACTGCTACCTTTCTTATAGGTTGTCTCTTCGGTTTTTCCACCAAATTCATTATTTTGACTTGTTATTCTTTCTTCCGATGCAAATGTATAAGATAAGGAGAACAACCAAATCAGTACACAGCCAATTGCCAATCTTCTAATTCTATTCATGATTTCCTCCTGCCCTTTAATCTAGATCCACATCGTGTATCATCAACCCTCTATAGATAGCCGACCGCCCTATACCTTTCTATCTTTTGAGGGATGACCTTGCTCCAATATTCACTGAAATCGAATTGCGAATAATCATGGCATGGCGCAGGTCCGGTATCAACCAAAAGGCAGTGGCAGTCATTCTCCCCGAGCTTCACAAAGATATTATTAGGGCTGATGGAGGTCTTGGCGGCCGGGTATTTGCCAAACAGATCGAGCAGGCGGGCAACGAACCGGGCTACCGCCTCGAAAACCAGACGGTGGAGAGGCGCTTCCGAGGGTCCCAGGGTGGAGTAAAGCCGCGCGAGCGATTCTCCGGCCAGGCGCTCCTTGATCATGTAACGGCCATAAGGGTCCGCCGCCACGATCCGCGGCACCGGGATGCCTTCTGAGTCGAAAATGCGCGTTACCGCGTATTCTTCCTGCAGGTGCTCGCGGCTGTAGGGTCTGGGCTTGGCGATTTTCAGCACCGTCTGCTCATTTTCCCGGTAGGCGAACACGACGCCATTTTCGCCTTCCCCCAGCTTCGGAATCTGGACGGTGTAAAGCTGACCGTTGAGCTCGACGGGGCACCCCTGAGGCGGCGCCGCGGCGAGACTTGTCAGAACATGGTAGGATTCATTGTCGAGATAAAGCTGTTTGAGGTCGTCTTCGAGGCAAGCGACGTACTGCTGTGACCCAAATGCCAGGCTGGTTTCCGTCTGGCTCTCCTTCAAGAACATGCCATAGTAGCCGGCCCGCCGCAGGGCCTCGATCAGGTCGCCCACCTCGCTGTATTCCGGCGCGAACATGAGCTCGAACAGGCCGGCTTCCTTTCCGCTCAACGACCGAAAGCCACACCGCCGACATTCCTCCACCTGCACATTCCTGAGCCGGATGACCGACCCGGATATGGTGATGTCCTGATCGACCTGCCCCGTGGTCAAAATGGATTCCTCGCACTGAGGGCAAATCTCACGGTCGTCGCAATCCTCTCGTTCCAGCAGAGCCGTGCTCACGTCTGCACCTCCTCGCCATGCGATTCGGGGATGCATTCAAGTAACCGCTGATAGGAGTCGTCGAGGGAGTAAAGCCGTTCCGCGACAATCTTGGCAATATTGTGGATCAGCTTATACGGGGCCGTCAAATTCGCCTTGAGCATCTCCTCGAATCGATCGTGGTCGATTTCGATGAGCTTGCAGGGCCTCGCGGCAACCACGGTCATGGAACGCGGCACGCGCAGAAGAAACCCCATTTCCCCAAGCACAGACCCGCTGCCGATGCGCAGAGGTGGGGTATCCGGCCTCATGTAGTGTCCTTTGCGAAGCACGACCTCCCCTTCCAGAATGAGGTAGAAATTCTCCCCCACCGCCCCTTCCCGTAGGATGATCTCCTCGGCGTCGAACTCCACCGTCCGGGCGATCTTGAGCAAGAGAAAGATTTCGGCCGGCTTGAGCCCATGGAAGATGTCGAACGTCCCGGCCTCATCACGCTCCGACTGGGTCACTTGCCTCGGGACCAGCCATTGGAGATATCCGGTTCGCTGATACTTTCTGATTCGCTCGGGCAGCACCTCGTTCCAATACTTGTCGAAGCTGAACCCGTCATAATTCTTCTTCAAAACGGTACCGGGATCGATGAGCACGAATTGGGCGGGAGAAGGAAAGCGGTTTCCCTCCGTGAGCGCATAGAGGTTGTTCGGGCTGATGCTGACTTTGCAGTCCGAGCGCTTCCTGAACAACTCGAGCAGGGTTCCGATGAAATCCTTGAGTCCATCGAGGATGAGGTTTTGGGTACGCACCGACAGGGTATTGAACCGCAGATACAGGCTCGTGATGGATTCGCCCTCGACGAGCTCCTTGACGCAAAAGCGTCCCAGGGGGTCCATGTAGTGGATCCTCGGAACCCGGACCTGCTCGGACAGGAAATACTCGGTCGTCATGGCTTCTTCGAGCAGCCGTTCGCGACAGATGGGCTGCTGCTTAGCCACCTTGACACACAAGGGACCGACTGTTGGCGGTAAGTCAATAAAGTGACCCCGAAGCGGGTAAACGAGCCCCCTGTCCCCTTCCCCTAAAGGAGGCAAGCCAACGGTGAGGTCTTTTCCTCCGTAGTGGATCGGGACCTCCCGGCT
>CALBZH010000788.1 GCA_937889795.1 uncultured Syntrophobacteraceae bacterium
GGGACCGAAGCTTGGCGGCGTGAGTACCGGTCGAGACTCCAACGGCTTTACGACATCTGCCGCAGCAGAAATCCCTCGGCACGGTTGTTCTGGATGGGGGCTCCCATCATGCGGGACACGACCCTTGCCCACGAGCTGCGGTTCATCAACAGAACGATCGAATCCTGGTGTCGCGGAATCCAAGGCTGCGAGTACATCAGTACATGGTCGACCCTGGCGGACAAGGACGGCAAGTTCATCGAAACCTTCGAAGATGAGGAGACGGGAAGGTCGGTCAGCGTCCGGAGCAAGGATGGCGTCCATTTAGCACCCCATGGGTCTTACCTGCTGGCGAGAACCGCACTGAACGCGATCCAGAAATACTATTCCTTGGAATAATGAGCACGAGGTGCGCACGTTATGGATTTGAAATCGATCAAACTGGAACGAGCCACGGGTCGTGTCGTTCCGCTTCTCGCTGGGCTGATCCTTTCCGCGATGCTTCTCGGCGCTGCTCCCTTGCCTGCCCATGGAGCACCCGCCGATAGCAAGACGACCGCCGCCCGGAGCAAAGCCTCCGGAAAAGACGCGACGCACGTGCAAAAATCCGGAGAAACGCGAAAGGAAGCCCAGGGCAAAAAACGCTCAGCCGCAAGGAGGCATAGCCGAAAGCGTGTCACCCCGGCGTTCGATGACTCGAAGACCTCCTCGCTTTCCCGCCCGACGCCTCCGACCGGCCCCTGCCTTTCGGTCCTGGTCGTGGGGGATTCTCTGGCGGTGGGTGTGGGCATGACCCTCGACAACGCCTTCGGCTCCCGCTGCAGGGTCATGATGCACAAGATGGGCAAGGTCTCGACGGGCCTGGACTCGCCGCGCTTCTACGATTGGCACGGCGTCCTCAAGGATACCCTTGATCGCGACAGGTATGATGTCCTCGTGGTGATGCTCGGCGCAAACGACGCGCACAACAGCCCGGGAACGGCTGCCTGGAGCAGGCAGTATGAATCCAAGTTCGCGGACCTGCTGCGAATCCCAGCCGAAAAGCGTATCAAGACCCTGGTTGTCGGACTCCCTCCCATGCGCAAGGAGGACTTCTGCCAAAGGGTTCGCCTGGCCAACGAGGCCATCCGAAATGCCGCGCGTCTCTACCCCGAGACCTGCACCTACATCGACTCGTTCAGTCGCTTTGCTGACGAAGACGGAAACTTCACGGATCGCATCCGATGGAAAGGTGAATGGAAGACCGTCAGGGCCGGCGACGGTGTCCATTTCACGGGTACGGGGTACCTGCTGCTGAGCGCCATGGTGGCTGACGAGGCGCTGCGTCGGACGAGCGCATCAACTCAAGGTGATGGCCTTCTCCGGGCACATCGCCTCGACAGACTCGACCACGCCGCGCAAAACAGCCGGGTGCGTGACAATGCCCTCATGGGGCTCCGACACGCGAAGCACGTTCGGCTTAATGAGAACCTTCTTCCCTTCCAAGGGCAGCGGGAAGATCTCAAAAACACGATCCACGGCCCCCTGGACGCGCTCGTACGAGGCCGGTTGCATCAAGACGGTCGCCATTGCAGTCTCTCCTCTCCACGGTAAGCTCTTCGCGTGCAGCTTCATCCTCCAGCTATCACTCGAGCCAGGTTCGCGCCACTGGCATGATTGCGCATCTTCTTTTGACTTTATGCTGTATGAGCGTATAATCACTCTGCTTTTCTGACAAGTGGGGCAATTCCTTACAAACAATTTTAAGTGGGGGGGGAAATCGTGAGGAGAAGACTGGTCTTTTTCGGGGTTCTGTTATTGGCGGCAGTTTGTTTTGCGGGGAGCTCACTGGCATGGCAGGGACGGATGGCGGGCATGGGAGACCCATACGGCTTGCTGGAAGATGAGTCGGACTTTCTGATCCATCCCGCGATGATCGCCGATGGAAAAGGAGTGAATTATTACGGGCATTTCGGTTTTCAGTATCGTGACGTATCGGATTGGAGCTACAATTTCACTCTCAACCCTTCCAGCATCAGAGTTCTGGGGCAGCCCGTCGCGGGTCTCCCGTTAGTCCGGCTCAAAGGAGGCTACAATGGCTCCGGTGACGAGCAGCTTTACGATGCTACGGGCGGGGTTGCCTTTCCCCTGGGCTGCGGAAGGATGGGCTTCTTTTTCAACTACAAGGGAAAACGCGGCGACTATGATGGATCGGGCGTTTTTGCGGGCTCGCTGGGTACCGACAACGGCAGCCTGAGAACCAGCTACGACATGGACAGCTCTGTGGACAGCTTTGCGGGAAGATTCATCTATGGGCTGCCGTTGGGAGCGAGCCTCAAATTCGGCTCCGAGCTGGAGATTGCCTACCACCAAGCGGAAAACAGCACATCGCAGCGACTGACCAATATTTTGCTGAATGGGGAGTCATTCAAATCACTTCTGGATTTGACCGATACCAATGGGTTTCTTGGAACCCTCTCGCCGTTTATGTTTCCGTATGATTCCTCTTACTTTGAAATCACACCAAAAGTCGGAGTCAGCGGTGGGGCCGGACCGGTAAAGTGGGGAACGACCGTCCGTGGGGGAGCCATCTTTGGCGGCGACAACTCGTGGGAATCCAGCCAGGTGCTGAGGGTGAACCCGGGCGCCATTGGAGTCGATATCGGCACGATTGGCGCCAGTCATTCGTTTGACCTGGAAGGCGACGTGAGCGGATGGAAGGTCGGGGGAGACTTTTGGCTTCGCTACGCCCTCAACCCCAACATGAATCTCCCGTTCCTTCTGCGGATCGACTACAAGAGCCTCAGCCGGGACGGCCAGGGAACGGGGCTTGTGTTTGCGGGCATCAACGGGGGTAACACACTTGTGGACGGCTTCCCCCTGCGCTGGGACTACGACCAGGAAGAAACCTCGTTTGAAATCGAGACGGGTGCGGGCCTTGAATATGTCCCCAACAAAGGAACACTGATAGCCGGCGGGCTCTATTACAAATACATCAACACCGAGCAAACGACGAGCATCACTCCGAGCGTGAACATCGGGGATGTCGGGATTGATCCGTTGAACAACGTGAGGCTGTCTCTGCCCAGCACGTTCGATCCGGCCCCGGAGATCACGGAGCATCAGGTGATTTTCCGGATGGCAGCGGAAACGCAGATCAATCCTTGCTTTGTGCTCAGGGGAGGTCTGAAGGCTTTTTACGGCTGGGTTGAGGAAGACTTCAATCTGTCGAGCAACCTTTCGCCAACCGGGCTTTCCATCCTGAAGTCGACCAACTCGCTGAGCGGCGGCCACTGGGGCATTCTTGGCGCCATCGGCTCCACATTCACCTTCAGCAATTTCGCGATTGAGCCC
Source organism: uncultured Syntrophobacteraceae bacterium (assembly GCA_937889795.1). Taxonomy (GTDB): domain Bacteria; phylum Desulfobacterota; class Syntrophobacteria; order Syntrophobacterales; family Syntrophobacteraceae; genus CALBZH01. The sequence goes on from CALBZH010000788.1 coordinate 3,313, forward strand.
TTCATTCAGGGTGGATACGAGCTCTACAACCCGGATGGAACGGGGACGCTGAGCTTGCTGGACGGTGTGGCGAGCGCCAATTTCGACGTGGACAAAGAACGCGAGGATACGTTCATCGGAGTCGGTCTCTCGATTCGGTTCTAACCGGGCGGGGAGGAGGGAGTAGACTTGTTGCTCCCTCCCATGTGCGCCTCCGCACGGGACCAGGCTGCGGGCAAGCTTCTTGATTGTCTTGCCGTTGACCGTGCGGCGATACCCGTTCACAGTTGTCAAAAATCGCTTCCAGGGAAGACGCGTTACTGAAGTGAGGCCTCTGGTGAAGATCAGGGGCCTCACTCATGACTGGGGGAACACCAGGTCCCGTCACCCACCGCTCGTCCTATCGTGGACAGTCTCCAGGATTCCCGCAATGAAGGGTACGACAAGCATCGCTGTCACCAATCCGGCCACACCGAGCCACCCAGCTCTGACATAGGCCTGGCCACTCAGCCAGATTCCAACAGCCCCGCCCAGATAATAAAAAAGGACGTAAAGGGAATTGGCCCGTCCCCGACTAGACTCGATCTTCCGGTTGAGAGATCCGGAAGCCGAGGCATGAATGGTGAAAAAGCCAGCACAGATCCCGGCAAGACTCAGCATGATGACTGGCATGGAGGGAACGAGGGTCAAAGCGATCGAAAGAGCGAAGACGACGGCCCCCGACGCCATGGTCGGGCCGTTGCCGATGCGGTTGCTGATCTTGCCCGCCAGGGGTCCCACGAGGATCCCGATCACGTAGGCGAGGTACATGAGCGTGATGACTTCGGTGCGCGCATCGAAAGGGGGGCCGGCGAGGTAGAACGGCAGGTAGTTGAAAATAGATGAAAAAACAAAGAACGAACCGAAGGCCACTCCATAGATGCGAAGGAAGCCACCCTTCGTCAGCAGTTGGCCGAAGCTCAAAGCTTCGCCATCAACGCTCAGCCGGTCCGCCTCGTGCGGCAGCATCCGAAAGGCAGCCCAGGCGGCCCCAAGGACAAGAACCGCAGAGCTCACGAACGCATAGCGCCAGTGCAAGGGGGGGTGAATCCATCCCCCGAGAAGCCGACCGCCGAGGCCTCCGGCGACGGTTGCCGATACATAGGAGCCCATCACGGTGTTCAAGGAAGCCACAGGGAGGGTTCGAGCCAGAAAAGCGGCCAGGCAGGTCGTGAGCGCCGGGATGAAGAGCCCCTGGACGAACCTTGCGGCGATGAGCAACGTTAGACTTTGGCTCATAGCGCACAGCAGGCTGCAGAAGCCGACCACCAATCCGCCCGTCAGAATGATCGGGCGAACGGGGTATCGGTCCGAAAGGAGCCCGAAGGGCAGGTTCGACAGAGCAATCCCCAGCACCACCGCTGCGATGGTATAGGAGGCCGTGGTCGCATCAACGCCGAATTCCTCCCGGATGACCGGGAGCACCGGCTGCGTGATGTAAATGGTCGTGAACGCCGCGCAAACCAGTGCGAAAACGACTGTCTGCAATGCCAGAGAACCGCTTGATCCCCCCGATGCCCCCTGGCTTTCTTTGAAATCCATTCCGTCCCTTCTCGGTCTCTCGGTCTGAAAGCATCTTCACCGCACGCTTTCCCCCATTGGAGAGCATCCGCACACTATGCCCGGTTGCAAACAAGTCCGGCAAGCTCGATCTCGATCCTTTCGTCAAGAACGATGGGCTCTTGCTCGAGCCATCTCCTGGAGGCAAAGAGCTGCTTCAACAAGGGCTGCGAAAACGCGGCAACCGTCGTTTCGGGCCAGGCGTCGGAGAGAGGCCGGGAATGCGCTTCAACGTATTCCTCCCAGAAGGAAGGGAGGAAGAGGTCAGCCGTCCGCCCTTTCTGGTTGAGATGCTGATGAATGGCCATCCCTTCAGGGTCGAGGTCCCCGAAGTGATACCAGGGGGCCTCGGAGCCGAGTATGTCGATGAACTGCAGGCTCAAGAGGGTGTTCCATCCGGGCTGGTGGATGAGAAGGAGCTCGCGAGGCTTCGGCATGTCCATGAACGCGCCGAGATTCTCGACGGTCATAATCGCCCTCGGAAGAATGCCGGCCGGGTGGATTCCGTCAAGAAGGGTTCGCTCCGTGAGGATCAATTCGTCGATGACAGCCGTGAGATCATCGCAGGAGAGCCGCTTCGCCCCGAGGCACAGCATCAGTCCCTCATTGGGGCGGATCCGAAGGACCCCGTCGGTCGTCAGCGTCAGACCCGGTCGCGAGACCTTCCCGACGCCTGTCGACTTGGAATGCATGCCCGCGAGCGCGGCGTACGTCTTGTGGTGGAGTCGGCCAGGGAGTCTCCGAGCCCGGCTGGTACTTCGGGCCAACTCGACCAGGCTTTTCGCGTCAATCGGCAGGCCGGCATCCTGAAGCTGCTGCAAGGTTCGCCGCCAATCGGGCCAGATCCGGCCCAGGAGGTTTGGAAGGTGAGAGTCACCGAGAGCATTGAGCGTCAGCTCGCTCTGTCTTGGAGACTGAGTGACCCAGCCGAGTCCCAGGAGGTGCTCCGTCAGAGGCTGCAGCTTCCGGGTGCGTCTGAGCACACGCATGGCCCAGAGTCTCAGAATCGCGACGCGATATTCGGGATTCTCCCAGTCCATGGGCTCGATCAACCATGGAATTATAAACCCGTAAAACGCCGGCCGCGCACAACGACCTGCTCTTCGCCCTCTTCGCCCATTAGGCGCACCAGGCGGTAGGCTGTGCCTCGTCTGGCCCGATCCGCCGCCGGCGCCGCCACCAAAAGCTGCATATCCATGCGCT
>CALBZH010000789.1 GCA_937889795.1 uncultured Syntrophobacteraceae bacterium
GAACGAAGAACCGAAAAAGGGCTCACCCTTGAAGCTGATCATCATCCTCGTCGTGCTGCTCGCCGTGCTCGGCGGGGGAGGCTTCTTCGCCTACAGCAAGTTCTTCAAGGCGAATCCTCCTGCCGAAGCGGCGGGAGAAGGTCAGGAAAAGAAGGCAGCCGCCCATGCTCAGCCGGAAAAGCCGGTGATCTATGACTGGGAGCCCCTCATGGTCAACCTGGCCGATCCCGGTGGAAAGCGTTACTTGAAGCTCAACATGAAGGTGGAGCTCACCAACGAAAAGGCCCTCGAGGAGCTCAAGACGCGAAGCTTTCAGCTCAAGGACTCCATGTTGATGCTCCTTTCCGGCAAAGAATTCGACGACATCTCCACGAGCTCCGGGAAACAGGCGCTCAAACAGGAAACCATCGCGCAGGTCAACAAGATTCTCAAGCAGGGGCAGGTGAAGGACATTTACTTCACGGATTTCATCGTCCAGTGAGCGCAGGGGCTTCATAGTATGGAAAAGGTACTCTCCCAGGACGAAGTCGATGCCCTATTGAGGGGCCTGTCCGACGGTGAGATCGAGACCGAGAAAGCTGAGTCTGAAGAGCAAAGCGGTATCAAGAGATACGATCTCACGAGCCAGGATCGGATCATCCGCGGCCGCATGCCGACCCTCGAGATCATCAACGACCGTTTTGCCCGATTGTTTCGGGTCAGCCTTTCGAGCTCGCTCCACAAAGTCATCGACATCACCGTCACACAGACGGAGATGATCAAGTTCGGGGAGTTTGTGCGCACACTGCCGGTTCCGACGAGCTTGCACGTGCTCAAGATGGATCCGCTGCGCGGTCATGCGCTCCTGGTGGTGGAAAGCCGGCTGATCTTCAACCTGGTGGATTGTTTTTTCGGGGGTACGGGAAAGAGCAACTTCAAGATCGAGGGGCGCGATTTCACTTCCATCGAACACCGGGTCATCCACAAGGTGGTCGAAGGCGTGCTGAAGGAGCTGGATGCCTCGTGGAGGCCCGTGTGTCCGATCAGCTTTCAGTTTGTCCGAGCGGAGGTCAATCCGCAGTTCGCCACGATCGTTCCCCCGTCCGAGGTGGTCATCGTGATTCACTTCGAGTTCGAGCTGGATCGGCTGATCGGGAAAATGATCCTTTGCCTGCCCTATTCGACCATCGAGCCCATTCGGGACAAGCTGTACGCGAGCTATCAGAGCGATCAGCTCGAAGTCGACCAAGCCTGGATCACCCGTCTGCGCCAACGGTTGCAAGACGTCAACGTGGATGTCCTGATTGAGCTGGGAAAGACAACCGTCAAGGGCCGGGAGCTTCTCCACTTGGCCGTGGGAGACGTCCTGCTGCTGAGCCACGACATGAAAGAGCCTCTCAACGTCAACGTCCAGGGAGTGCCCAAGTTCAAGGCGTTTGCGGGCACGCACCGGGGGAATCGAGCGTTTCAAATCATCGAAGACACGACAGAGACTCAGGTACAAGCACCAACACAAGGCTCGACCTGATCCGCTTTGGAGGGAGGATTGTACATGGACTCAAAAGACACTTCGCAGATACAGCCAGAGGCGGCCGGCTCGCCTCCGGCCAACGACGGCGCCAAGTTCCCCGCGTTGGAGCAACCCAGCGGGCGGAACAGGGCTGCATCAAGAGACCTGGACTTCCTGTTGGACATTCCCCTGGAAGTCTCGGTCGAGCTGGGCGCAACCACCATGCTCATCAACGACTTGCTCCAGCTGGGGCAAGGGTCGGTCATCGAGCTCAACAAGCTCGCTGGAGAGCCGTTGGAGATCCTGGTCAATCACACCCTCATCGCACGGGGGGAAGCGGTTGTGATCAACGAGAAGTTCGGAGTGCGAATCACGGACATCATCAGTCCGACCGAGCGTGTCAAACAGCTGGCGTGAGTCGGTCCTTCATGAGGGCTTGAAAGGGACAGCATGGAATTCGGGGTTGAATTCGTCAAGATGCTCGGTGCTTTGTTCGTGGTCTTGCTCGTCTTGGTGGGAGCCTTGGTGGCCGTGAAAAAGGCCGGTATGTGGGCCAAGAAGCCTGCGGGAAATGAGTGGATCCAGGTCGTTGCTCAGCATTCCATCGGCATCAAGCACCACCTTGTTCTGGTGAAGATCCAGGAAAGCCTCCTCTTGGTGGGTGTTTCCCCGCAAGGCATGCACCTCTTGACACCCTCCCCATCGGGCTCTTCTTCCTGGGCTGTAACCGACCCCCAAACACTCCCTCGGTCGGAGAATTGAATTGCCCATGAGACACTCAGACTTCAAGCTCGGACAGGCTTGGCCGCCGCAGCCCATTCGGAATGCCGAATCCTGGCGCTGGCTGGCTCTTCCTGCCCTTGTACTCGCCACATTCATCATTGGCTGCGCTTGCGCCGAGGCATCCGAGCTGGCGCTGCCGGGGATCCGTTTCAACCTGGACGACCCATCGGCACCGAAGCAAATCTCCGGCATTCTGAACACCGTTCTGTTTTTGACCATCATCAGTCTGGCCCCGGCCATCCTGATCCTCACCACGTCCTTCACACGCCTCGCAGTGGTTCTAGCATTCCTAAAGCAGGCCCTGGGGACCCAAGGAAGTCCGCCCAGCCAGGTCATCGTCGGTCTCGCCATGTTCCTGACGTTCTTCGTGATGCAACCGGTCTGGGAGCGTATCCACCAGGAGGCGATCAGTCCGTACCAGCGTCATGAGATATCCGGGGAGGAGTTCCTCAACAGGAGCATGAAACCCTTGAAGGACTTCATGCTGAAACAGACCCGGAAACAGGATCTGGCTCTGTTTGCATCGCTTTCCCAGCATGAAAAACCCAAGAACGCCGAGTCACTGCCGATTACCACGGTCGTTCCGGCCTTTGTCATCAGTGAGCTCAAGACCGCCTTTCAGATTGGCTTTCTCCTCTATCTGCCATTCATCATTCTCGACATGGTGGTTTCGAGCATCTTGCTCTCCATGGGGATGATGATGCTTCCGCCCGTCATGATTTCAATGCCGTTCAAGCTCATGCTGTTCGTGCTGGTTGACGGTTGGAACCTGCTGGTTACGTCGCTCGTGAAGAGCTTTCAGTAAGGAAGACCGTATGACGCCTGAATTTATCATTGGTTTGGCACGGCAAGCCTTGGAAACGATGCTGTATGTTTCCATGCCTGTGCTAGCCATGAGCCTGATCGTGGGCTTGATCGTGAGTATTTTTCAAGCAGTGACACAGATCCAGGAGATGACGATCGCATTCGTTCCCAAGATCGTCGTCTCCTTCTTGTCCCTGATGGTCTTCGGCTCCTGGATGATCGGCAAGCTTCTGGATTTTACGCGGGAGATCATCACCAACATTCCCCAATGGGTTCACTGAGAGCGCGGGAAGGTCTCCTCGATCTCGACGCTTCTCACGGCCCGGCTGCGACAGTCAGGGAAAGAAGTCTGCACGGATATGGCCATCTTTCAATTCAACCCCACCGAGATCAGTGTCTTTCTGGCCGTTCTGCTGCGCCTGAGCCTTTGTTTCTTCATGATCCCTCTTTTCTCCAATGCCCAGCTCCCGGCCATGGTCAAGACGTTCACGTCCTTGGGGCTTGCGGTACTGTTGTACCCCCTCGTCCGGGATGTGGTCACTCCACTGCCGACGGATCTTCCCCCGCTCGCCTGGATCGCCATCGGTGAGATCTTGTTGGGACTCGTCTTGTCCCTCAGCGTGATGCTTCTCTTCAGCTCTTTTCAGCTTGCCGGCGAGCTGATCAGCTTCCAGATGGGATTTGGGTTCGCCCTTGCCGCCGATCCTCAGAGCGGGGTGACGATGATGGTGCTCAGCCGCTGGTTTCAGATCACGGCTACCCTGATCCTTTTTTCGCTCAATGGACATCACATGATCTTGAGGGCGATTGTCGAGAGCTTTCGCAGCGTCCCGATCGGCAGCTTCACCGCGACCGACATTGCCTTCGGCAAGGTGATGTTCTTGTCCGCTCAGTTATTCGTTATCGGACTGAAGGTGGCCGCTCCCATCATGCTGGCCATGCTGCTCATTCAGGTGGGCCTGGGGCTGATGGCCAAGTTCTCACCACAGGTCAATCTGCTTGCCACAACCGCTCCCTTGACCATCATGATGGGATTTGCCCTTCTGGTGCTGTGCGCGGCAATCTGGGGATCTGCGATGGAAGGACACCTGATGAAGCTCGCTCCACTGCTCTTGAACGTAGCCAAGTGATCGAAAACGACCGGAAGCCCCCACAGCGAGGGGACTGGACAAAACATTGACTCGAAGAGAGTTTTTGACGAGCTGGAACAGCAGGAGATGGGGACGTGTCGAGCGGGCAGGAGCGTACGGAAAAGCCAACTGGAAAGCGGCTCAGCGACGCACGCAAGAAGGGAAACATCCCCAGAAGCGCGGAGCTGACCAGTGCCGCCCTGATCCTGGTCGGTGGCACGGTGGTGCTTTTCAGCTGCCGGTTAATCTACAGTCGTTTCGAGGGCCTCTTGCATTTCCTGTGGGGCCGAAGCTTCTCCGCGTCTGCCTGCGACGCGATCCCTGACGCGAATCTCTTTACGACAGTCATGGTCGACTTCTTCGTCATGACCTCTCCTGTCCTGCTCGGAGTCCTCCTGACCGCCTTCGGGATCAATCTGTTTCAGACAAAGGGATTGCTCGTCTCGACGGAGACGCTCAAGTTCGATCTCACTAAGCTCAATCCCCTGAATGGGATCAAACGGTGGGTGTCTCTCCGATCTCTGATTGAGCTCATCAAGTCCATCTTCAAGCTCGTCATTGTCTCCTACACCGTCTATACGGTTCTCAGCGTCGCCACACCGCTTCTCGAAAGCCTGAGCCACGTGGAGCTCCGGGATTCGATACAGGTCCTCGGCAGTCTCACTTCAAAGATCCTCTACCGGGTGGGCGGCATCATGCTGGTGCTCAGCATCCTCGACTACTATTATCAGAAATGGCAGCATGAAAAGGATCTCCGCATGACCAAGCAGGAGGTCAAGGAGGAGCACAAGCAGTCGGAAGGCAACCCCCAGATCAAGTCGCGCATCAAGTCCCTCCAACGCGCCATGGCTCGCCAGCGTATGATGTCGAATATCCCGCGGGCGACGGTCGTCATCACAAACCCCACCCACTTTGCCGTGGCCCTCGAGTACAACACGACCATGGAGGCCCCAAGAGTCGTTGCCAAAGGAGTCGATTTCCTGGCCAAACAGATCATCAAGGTGGCGCGCGCCAATGGTGTGCCGGTTCATCAGAACCCCCCCTTGGCACGTGCTTTGTATTCTCAGGTGAAGGTCGACGAATCCATTCCCATGGATCTCTATAAGGCTGTGGCGAGAGTGCTCGCCTACATCTTTCAACAGAAGAAGAACAAGCCAGGATAAAAGGTGACAAATGGCTGCGACGGCTCAAACACCAAGCCCTCTCATTGAGCGTCTGAAATCGGTTTCCGACAGTGATGCCATGATGGGGCTGGGAGTCGTCGTGATCCTCTCAGTGATGCTCCTGCCCCTTCCGAGCGCCATTCTCGATGTTCTGATCGCCTCGAACATCTCCGTGGCGCTCGTGATTCTTCTCACGGCCGTCTATACCGTCAAGTCCGTAGAGTTCTTCATCTTCCCCTCACTCCTGCTCATCACCACCCTGTTCCGCCTTTCTCTCAACGTGGCATGTACACGCCTGGTGCTGTTGCACGGGCATGAAGGAACGACTGCCGCGGGGCACATCATTGACGCGTTCGGCAACTTCGTTGTCGGAGGCAATTACGCGGTCGGGCTGGTCATGTTCGTCATCCTGGTCATCGTCAACTTCGTGGTCATTACCAAGGGGACGGAGCGCATCTCCGAGGTGGCCGCACGGTTCACTCTGGACGCCATGCCAGGCAAGCAGATGGCCATCGATGCCGACCTCAATACGGGGCTCATCAATGAGCAGGAGGCGAAGAGACGGCGTGCCGCCATATCCCAGGAAGCCGATTTCTACGGAACCATGGACGGTGCGAGCAAGTTCGTTCGAGGGGATGCGGTAGCGGGCATCCTGATTACCGTGATCAACATCCTTGGAGGTCTTGCGATCGGTGTGCTCCAAAACGGCATGAACCTGACGGATG
>CALBZH010000790.1 GCA_937889795.1 uncultured Syntrophobacteraceae bacterium
CGTGGATCCTTCTCGTGTCTCGGTTGTTCTTACCGGCCTGACTGTCTGGGGCGCGCCTTGACGTTTGATACGTACCGTGGCGAGCACGGTTGAGTCCCACTGAGCCTGATCTGAAGCAACTCTCGAGCGATTTGTTACGTAAAGCGGCACCAAGCTGTAAACCTACTGCCATGAACGATCAGAGCCTTCCCATAAGCTGGCTCAAAGACATTCCGGGAATTTCTAGTGCGTCTCTGCGCTCGAATATGGTAACTGTATAAGCACTTGGCAACCCATCATCCGTTGCGATTGGAGTGCGAAAGCATGGCAGAGAGGCGACCCATTTCTTTTGGCTCAATCGGCTTGGAGCTTGCCTCTTCCATAGCGGCGGTCCGCGCACGAGAGCGACAGGAGATCCCTTTCAGGATCTGCATCCTTGGCGACTTCAGCGGGCGTGAAAGCCGCGGAGCTCTGGAGACGTTGGACGGTCGCAAACCGCTTCCTGTGGACCGGGACAACATCGATGAGGTACTTGCCAAACTCAAGGTGAGGATACGCCTGGATCCGGTCGGCGATATGCTTGCAGTCGCTTTCAACTGCCTGGATGATTTCCATCCCGACAATTTGTTCGAGCAACTGGAGTGCTTCCAGACCCTCAAGACAACCAGGCGCAAGCTCGATGATCCGCGAGCCTACAACGCCGCGCTGGAAGACCTGCGGCTGCTTGCCGGCGGAAGAAAAGTCGAATCGACGGTACAGCCGTTACCGCGGTCCAAGCCCGCTTCGCAGCAGGAAAACCTGCTCGACCAGATCGTCGGAGCGACTCCGCAGCCCTCGGCGTCGACTGACCGCTCCGACATGGAGGCGTTCCTCGAGACTCTGGTTAGGCCATACCTCGTGCCCGGTGAAGACGCGGAACATGACCAACTCCAATCCGCTCTGGATGCCTATATCTCAGAGTACATGCGCCTGCTCTTGCATCATGCCACGTTTCAGGCCTTGGAGTCGGCCTGGCGCTGCGTGGATTTCCTTGTCTCGCGCGTGGAAACGGATGAGACCCTTGAGATTTACCTCCTGGATGTTTCCAAGGCCGAGCTCCAGCAAGACCTTGCGGCTTCGGACGATCTGACCCGGAGCTCGATGTATGGGCTCTTTGTGGCGGACAACACTGAGAAGCCATGGTCCGTCCTGACCGGTAATTACACCTTCGATTACTCCGACGCAGAGTTATTGGGCCGTCTATCCCTGATCATGCATGCAGCCGGCGCGGTCTTCATTGCCGGATCCCATGCGCATCTCATCGGGTGTGAGGATCTGGCGAAAACGCCTGATCCACGGAGCTGGCACCAGGCGCCCGATGCCGATGAAGCCGCGACCTGGGACACTCTGCGCAGACAGCCCCAAACCGCGAGCATCGGCCTCGTCCTGCCGCGTTTTCTCCTGCGCCTGCCATATGGTCGGGATACGGATGCCATCGACCGTTTCGACTTCGAGGAAATGGATGCGGAGCCACGGCACAGCGACTATCTCTGGGGCAATGGAGCGTTTGCATGCACCTATCTGCTGGCACAGTCTTTCTCGCGTTACGGATGGGAGATGCAGCCTGGACTGATCCAGAATGTCGAAGGGTTGCCCCTGCATGTCTACAATTTCCAGGGTGAAGCGAGGCTCACTCCCTGCGCCGAAGTCTTGCTCACGGAAATGGCGGTTGAGGCCCTCAGCGAAAAAGGCATCATGGCGCTGGCCACCTTGAAGAATACCGATGCCGCATGCCTCGTCCGGCTCCAGTCGTTGGCCGATCCGCCGACGGGCTTAGCGGGAAGATGGAACAGGAGCTCGTGAATCGCTTGAGAACGCCTCGTTGTCTGCATCACTCTTGGTCCTCGAAATGCCAAGCACCTCATCGTTCAACCCTGAGAGATCGCACTCGTTGTGCACGCTGGGAGTATCGGCATTCGACCTTCTGGCAATCCAAGTTAACAGGCTGGGGACCCTTTGCTGGGGGGCGGCGCGAGTTGAGCGGCAAAGCTTGCCTTGCGTGCAATCCCAGAGGTCCAGCGGACACCATGAAGGACGGCCAATGCTCAACCAGAAAAAGCCGGTAAGTCTTTTTTCGGCCACCATTCTGGTCATCGCCAACATGATCGGGACCGGCGTTTTTACGACTCTAGGGTTTCAACTTGCCAGCGTTCATTCTCCATTTTCCGCAATCATGCTGTGGGTTGTCGGAGGCGTTGTCAGCTTCTGCGGAGCGCTTTGCTACGGTGAGCTCGGCGCGATGATGCCTCGGTCCGGGGGCGAATACGCTTACCTCAGCGAGATTTACCATCCGGCAATTGGATTTCTCACCGGCTCCGTTTCCATCCTGGTCGGCTTCGGTGCTCCCATCGCACTCGCGGCTATGGCGCTGGGGCGGTATTCAGGGGCGGCTTTTCCCGGAGTCGACGAAACGGTCGTAGCAGTGGTCGCAATCGTGGTCCTCTCCCTGGTGCACCTCGTGGATGTCCGGTTTGGCTGCCATTTTCAGAACGTTTTCACGGTGGGCAAGATTCTCTTGATCGCGGCTTTTGTTGTGGCAGGCTTTTCCATGCCCTATCCGCAAAAGATCAGCCTGCCGGAATCGCTCGGCGAGCTCGGGTCTGTTTTCAATCCGGCCTTTGCAGTCGGGCTGGTTTACGTTTCGTTCGCCTACTCGGGTTGGAACGCATCCGCCTACATCGCGGGGGAGATCTCGAGACCCGAGCGGAATCTTTCGATCTCGCTGTTCCTGGGGACCCTCGCTGTTTCAGTGTGCTACATTCTGCTCAACGTTGTCTTCCTTTCAACCGTCCCCGCGGATGAGCTCGCCGGAAAAATCGAAGTTGGGTACTTCTCGGCGAAGGCGATCTTCGGAGAGGGCGGGGTCAGGCTCATGACATTACTGATCTGCCTGGCTCTGATCTCGACCCTGAGCTCCATGATTATGGTTGGCCCGAGGGTGGCGGCCACCATGGGGGAAGACGTCAGGGCTCTCAGTTTTCTTGCCGTGAGGAGCCAAAGAGGGGTCCCGGTCCGGGCCATCCTCATTCAGTCCTCGATCGCAATTCTCCTCACCCTGACTGCCGCGTTCAACTTCGTTCTGACATACGTCGGTTTCACCTTGACTCTGTTCACATGCATGGCCGTCCTTGGCGTGTTTGTCCTTCGTTTCAAGGAGCCCCACCGCAACAGGCCCTTCAAGACATGGGGATACCCCGTGGCTCCCGCGCTCTATCTGGTAGTCAACGGCTGGATGCTTTGCTACCTTGTTATCCAAAGGCCACTGTCTTCCGCATTTTGCCTTGCGACAGTCGCATCGTTACTGGCTCTCTATAAATGGCTCATGTACAGGCAAAGCCAAACCACTTTGCTCGAGGAGGAGAAGCAATGATATCTGGCAGAAACAGACGGCACAGCCGGGCGATCACTTCCGTTTTTTTGGTCCTGTCGCTTTTCCTGATCCATGATTCCACGACGGCCCGGCAGCCGGATGCCATTGAAGACACGGTCATCCCAGGTGGGAAGAGCCCCGATGATGGCGGAGTGTACAACCAATACGCCCGGTTCATGGCAGGAATGGCAGTGCCGCAAGGTGAGCTGGCCCCGTTGCAGAGCAAGCCGGCATGGGTGGAGTATTCCCGGTCTTTCGATCAAAGCTGGAGTCATCTGAACAAGAGGCTGCTGACCCCCGAACGTCAGTGGGCTGCGAAGGAATTGGGGGCTGCCGCCTCATGGGACGGCACCGTCTTCTATCCATTCAGCGGGCCGGATTTCGCCAATGTCAATGCCTTTTTCCCTCGGGCCCGGACATACGTTCTTGTCGCCCTGGAGCAGCTTGGAGAGATCCCCAAGTTCGCCGGAATGAGTGACAAGCAGTTCAAGGCCTATCTCCAATCCATGAAGGGCTCCCTCCGCGATCTCCTGAACATCAACTATTTCATCTCCTCCCATATGGACGCTGAGATTGAGAAAACGGAAATAAAGGGCGTTCTGCCGGTTCTCCTCGTCATGCTGGCACGCAATAACGCGAAAGTGCTCGATGTGCGGTACTGGACAATGGGGATGGACGGGAAGGTTCGGGAATCTCCAGCATTCGGGACCACCGCTCGGGAACTCCCTGCCCTTGGGGCCAAAGACCTGGATTTGAATACCATCCAGGGCATTCGGATCACCTTCGATACCCCTGGGTCAGGGGAGAATCCCCCTCAAAGCCTTTACTACTTTCGCCTCGACGTATCCAATCAGTCCTTCGATCGAAACCGATACTTTCTTTCTTTTCTCAGAGGGCTGGCACCCTTCACCACCTTTATGAAGTCCGCCTCATACGTGATGTTCGACAACACGGTGTCGGCCGCGAGACAGTTCATGCTGAACCAGAGCCGCTACATCGTTCAGGAGGATTCGGGGATTCCGCTGAAATACTTCGAGCCCCCGGTCTGGAATCTCCGATTCTATGGCCACTACGTCAAGCCCATCTCGGCTTTCAGTCAGCAGTACCAGGAGGCTCTCGCCTCGATTTACAAGGTGGATAAGAAGAAGAAACCCTTGCCTTTCGGCTTTGGCTACTATTTCAACCCGGGCGAGGCAAATCTGATGTTTGCTGAAAAAAAGTCTTTGGATCGAGGAAGAGATGAGGCTCCTTTGGGCAATTCTGATGGCAGGCATTTTCTGTATAACAACGCAATTTTCCTGCGCCAGCACAGAGACTCGTGAGCTTTCCGATTGCCTGCCTCTTCAGGCTGGGCCCTATCGTCCTTTTTCGGAAACAGCGGACGAAGGCCTTCAGTCGGCGCTCGAGCGCGCTCTGGAGAAGAACCAGGCCTGGCGGGACCTGATTGAGCACGACAAGATGGCGGTCGGGGTGGTGGACCTTTCAAGCCCTCCAAATGCCCGTTTTGCAAGCATCAACGGCTTGACGATGACGTACGCGGCGAGCCTGCCCAAGATCGCGGTGCTGCTGGCCGCCTACCAGAGCATTGAAGACGGGGTCCTACAGGATTCGCCCGAGCTCCACGAGTGGCTGGTGCAGATGATTCGCCAATCGAGCAACCCTGCGGCGTCTTACCTGAGATCGGAAGAGCGTCGTGTAGGGAAAGAGTGTAGATCTCGGTGGTC
>CALBZH010000791.1 GCA_937889795.1 uncultured Syntrophobacteraceae bacterium
GTCCCCTTGGCGGCAACCGGTGGTGAGATCGTCGACGACATCTACGGGAATCTGCAACAGCATCTCCAGTGGGACGACCTTGTTCACGAGTTCCTCCACACGTAAGCCAAACCCACAATTGAGACAATCTGACGATTGACGAGGGAGCTGCTACCCATGCAGCTCCCTCACGTTTTCCCGTAGGGCGTAATTGCAGCGCGAGCAGAAGTAAATATTCAGCTCATCGAGGTTGCTGAGTCTGGGACTGTACTGCATGAGGCATTTGGGCGTCTCGCAATGGTAGAGCGAGAGGGTGTGGGAAAGCTCGTGCAGAGCGACCTTGACCAGACGCTCGTAGTAGACGTCCTCCGAAGCGAGCCCCCCGTCTTCCATGTGCTTCAGACGACAATCCGAGACGATGGCACGCTTCAATCCCAGCTCGGCTTCCCCGAAGACATAGGTGAGAATGGGCGAGCAGAGGTCCACATCCGTGACGGCAAGAATGCGGGAATGATGGGGAAAGGGAAACTGGGCGAGGTGCTTGAGGATCAGTCCCGCGTCATACTGGCATCGGTGCGATTGAAACGCTTCTTCCGGGACAGGCATGGCGGCCAGCATCTCGACCGGGATTTCAAGCATCGTCTGAATGTTCGCCTCGATCACGCGGATTGCGGTGTGCGGCGTCCGGCCCATGGGGATGAGAGCGACCCGCGGGGCATGCGTCCTGGTTTTTCGAGGCTTTGACGGCATATCACGTGGCCGGGGAGACGTTGGAGCCGCTGCGATGTCCTACGACGAGACGCACACACACCCTTCATCCAAGGGAACCTTCCTCTGGATCAAAACGATACTGGATGCCAGATTCCGGATGCTAGATAAAAACCGGTGCAAGATCGGAGGCGCCTTTATTTGGCATCAAGCATCCGGCATCTCGTCCCGACAAGTGATGAGCTCCGCCGCGCTGTACTATGCCGGGTGGACCGGCACCAGACGGTCGATGACCGAATCCCTCGGAACATTGCATATCGAAGAGACCTCTTTAGGATCGAATCCCAGGCAAAGGGCGAGCAATTGATTATAATCGAAAACCGGGATCTTGTATCGCTCTTCGCCTATCTTCTTGTTGATCGTATTCTGAACGTTCTCCATAAACATCAAACACGTGATACAGGAAACCGCGATGAAATCGGCTTGTGTCTCCTCGAGGATCGCATCGAATTTTGACTGTGCGAACTCGATCGCCTGCTCCGGCGTGCTCTTCATGAAGCCGCCGGCTCCCCCGCAGCACTGCAGCTCCCGGCTGTAGCCGTCCACCGAGGCTCCAAGCGCCTCCGTCAGCACCCGCAGCCCTTTCGGAGCCCTTGCGGAGTCTTCAAAGCCCACCACCTCGCTGGGAAACAAGGTGTGACAGGGATACTGAACAATGCCATGCAGCCCTTCGAGGCTCTTCTTGAGATGCGAGGCAATCTTCTCCGGGCCGACCTCCCGATAGAGAACCTCGGACACATGGCGGACTCCCGATTTCCCCGTGACCTTCCGGCCGGTCGGGTCGAGAAGCTCATTGACGCGATTCATCATCGCGGCATTGTGCATCAGGTGCTCCCGCCCCATGCGCAGGGAGCTGTAGCACGAGCCGCACTGGACGACGAAATCACACCCCTTCTCCTCGGCGATGGAGAGATTCCAGCCGCTTGTCGCCAGCCACGCTTCCTCGTCGGCGGACGGGAAAGAGCCAAATGCCGGACAGCAGACATAGTTGTCGGCGTCCACCAGATCAATGCCAAGGACAGGCATCGTCGCCCGGATTGCCCGCTCCACATCCGGCCGGATGGCCGGCGTATTACAGCCCAGGAAAAGACAGAGTTGCATTGCTGATTCCTCGCTCACCCAAAAGTCGCGTCGTTCATTCCCCGAACATATAATCGTTCTCGCTGACCACCTTTGTCTTCATGAGCATTTCTCGAAACAATTCCAGCTGCTCGATGTTTTCGGTCAGGGTCTTCAACGGGGGCAGCCCCAGCGACTCACGCAGCTCCTTGTTCACGCCAACCGCCTGGGTATAGCCCCGCTTATAGATTTCGACGATCGCCTGCGGCACCCGAGTCTCGTCGTTGGCGCTCTGCCACTGCCGAATGGCGAGAATCATCTCGAACGGCTTGACATCCATCGGGCACATCTCCTCGCACTTGGAACAGGAGACGCAAGCCCACGGCGTATCCTCCTGGAGCAGCTCCTCCTCGAGGCCGAGGATCACCAACCGCGCCAGATTCCGGACCAAGAGCGGGGGATCTCCGTGGGAGGCAGGGCATCCCGACACGCACGTGCTGCAGTTGAAGCAGAAGTGCAGATCGCCCGTCTTGTAGATATCCTTCCACAAATCCTTGTTCGACGCTTCTTGCAAATCCATCGTCACACCTCTCATCCCGCCGCCGAAGAAAAGAGACTGTCCATCAGCTTTGCATCCAGGACAGCCATCAGCTGCTTGTCGCTCCACCCCTTAACCTCGGCCGCATTGTTCTGGCACTCCACCGCGCACGCCCCGCAAGCCTGACAGGCCGCCGCATCGATGTCGATGCAATCGTCCGCCTCGTTATAGGATCGCGCCCCGTAGGGACAGATCGTCACGCACCGCTGGCAGCGAATGCAAAGAGCGTCTTTGACCGTGGATGTCACGGCTGCCGAATGCACCTCACGTCCCGACAGATAGGTATAGGCCTTCTGGGCGGCTGCCTCGGCCTGCATGATCACGCTCCGCAGCGGCATCGGGGAATGGGCCGTTCCCGCCAGGTAAATCCCCACCTTCTGGAATTCGACCGGCCGCCACTTTGAATCCGCTTCGGCCAGAAACCCGTCCTCGGTCAGAACAACCCCGAATGCGTCGGCAAGTCTTCGATTGGAGTCCACGGGATCCACGCCGGTCGAAAGAGCCACCAAGTCCGCCTGGATCTCCATTTCCAGGTTCAGGACGGGGTCCGTGAACCTGACGACCGGTTTTTCCTCGCCCATCTCCACCTGGGGCTTGTTGTCCAGGCTGTAGTTGATGAAGATGATACCGGCCGCCCGCGCTTTCGTGTAGTACTGCTCATAGAAGCCATACGTCATCACGTCACGGTAGAGGATGAAGACCCGGGCATCGGGATTCATCTCCTTGATCTTGAGCGCATTGCCGATGGCACCCATGCAGCAGATGCGACTGCAATACCGGCGCCCCTCCTTTTCGCGCGAGCCGACGCACTGGATCATGACAACGTTTTCGAGCTCACTCGCATCAATGCTGCCGCTGGCCAGCCCTTGCTTCAGCTCCGACTGGGTGAGCACCGTTTCTGAAGACCCGTAGCCGTATTCGGTGGTGGCGCCCTCACGCCCGCCCGTGGCCAGGATCACCGCACCATGATGCAAGTACGTGTTTTCCCCGGTATCTCCAAAGCTCAGTTTGGACTCGAAAGAGCCGAGGGTGCCGACGCTCTTCTCAACCTCGCAGTTCAAGTGGACGGTGATCTTCTTGTTTTGGAGCACCTTCAGCTGCATGTCTTTGGCCATGGCAACGGGAGCCAGCCCGTCGACGGTATGCTCCACCAGGTTGCCAAGATACCCGCCCAGCTGGCCTCCCTTTTCCACGAGATGCACCGGCACGCCGCGCCCCGCAAGCGACAGGGCCGCCGTCATGCCTCCGATCCCGCCGCCGACCACCAGCGCGGTCTGGTTGATCGGCAGCACGCTCACCTGTAGGGCAGGCTTGTATTTCAGCTTCTCGATCTCCGCTCTCACTTCCGCCACTGCCCGCAAGGTCCAGTCACCGGTCGACGGCTCGACCATGCCTCGCCTGGCGATGCCGAACAGATCGAAGACCTCGACCAGGGATGAGTTGAATCCCGCCTGCCTCGCCACGTTCTTCAGCTTCCGCCGGTACATGAACGGCTGGCAGGCCCCGATCAGCAGCCGGTTGGCTTGGGTCTTGCCGAGGATGTCGGCGAGCGCCGCTTCTCCCTCCTCACGGCAAACGGAGTCGATGGCCAGGACTTCCCCCACGCCACTGATGCGGCCCAGCGCGGCGCCGAGCATCTCGTAGTCGAGCCCCGTTGCACCGGCCTTCTCCCCGCACCGACACAGGACAACCGAGATGAGCGGCAGCTCCCGCTCCCGGGCGGGCGGCTCAGGGATTGCTTCCTCCCGCGTGCTGTCCACGCCATAAGCGCTCAAGAACTTGCTGGCCTCGCCCGCCGCGGCCGTGCCGCTCACCATGGCCTCGCTGACGTCCGTCAATCCCATCAGGGATCCGCAGAGAAACAGGCCCGGCTTGCCGGCAATCCGGACCTTGCTCTCTGGGGCAGTTGCGAGAAGCCCGCGCGAATCCAGAGGAATACCCAGCAGATCCGCCCATTTCTTGTGGGTCTCGAACGGAACCTGGCCCGTTGACAGCACGACCAGGTCGTAGTCGTTCACAGAGAATTCATTGGTCTCGGGATCGAAATACCGCATCTGGAGGCTGCCATCGGTGTTGAGCGAAACACCCTGCACCCTGCAGCGAATGAGCTGAACATCGTGCTCCTCTACGGCCTTGTCCCGGTACTGCTGGAAGCCCTTGCCGAAGGTCCGCATGTCCATGTAGAAAATCGTGGTCTCAACGTCCGCCCCCCCGTATTCCTTCGCGAGGACGGCCTCCTTCAGGGCGAACATGCAGCAGATGGACGAGCAGTAGTCCCTCTTCTGACGCCGGTTTCGCGATCCCATGCACTGGACCCAGGCGATGTTTTTCGCAGGCTTCCCGTCCGAGGGCCGCCGAATCTCGCCGCCCTTGTACGAACCGGAGCCGCTCATCATGCGCTCGAAGGCGAGCGAGGACACGACATCCGGCGAGACGGCGTATGATTTGGCGTCATCAAACTCACGCGTATTGTAGAGCTTCACGCCGGATGCCAGGATGATCGAATGGACCTCCCGGGTCTCCTCCTCGTCGCGGGCATCCAGATTGATGGCATTGGTCGTACAGACCTTGACGCACTCCCCGCAGCGCGTGCAGGCATCCTTGTCGATGAGCAGCATTTTCGGGGTGTTGTGAGGGATCGGCTGGTAGATGGCCTTCCGCTTCGTCAGACCATGATTGAAAGCATCGTCGACCTCCACCGGGCAGACGTCGATGCACTCCCCCATCTCGTTGCAAATGGCCGGATCGACGAAGCGGGCCCGTTTCAGCAGCTGGACCTTGTAGTTGCCCCCGTCGCCTTGGACCGACGCGATCGCCGTGAAGGGCATAATCTCGATGTTTTCATGGAACAGGCTCTTGCGCATGCAGTACTGCGACGCATATTCCCGGCCCACGAGCGGCAGCATGCGGCACATGCCGCAGTGGTCCGTCGGGAACTGGTAGTCGAGCTTGGCCAGGATCCCCCCGATCTGGGGGGAATCATCGGTCAGGACAACCTTGTAGCCTGATTCAGCGAGCTCGATGGCCGCCTTGATTCCAGAAATGCCGGCGCCAGCCACGAGGACTGTCCCTATCGGCTTCTTATCAGCCATGATCCCGCTCCTATTTGACTTGACCGGTCACTTCGACGAGCTCATCCGCCTGGAACCCGGCCATTGGCTGCTCTTCATCGACCGATCGTCCCGCCTGATAGTCGAACCGGGCTTGAGTCTTGTCCGCACACACCCGGAACATCGGCATCACATCGATATCATTGGGGCAGGCGCTCGTGCACTGCCCGCACCCGACGCAGAAGAGGCTCATGTGGGTCATGCGGGTCAAATGATAAAACAGGGTATCGTTGGGCATCTTCAGCATGCCGCCTTGCTCCGCCCACATCATGAACTGCTCGCCGTCGTGCCGGAAGGTGTCCGTCACGAAGACGCATTCCTTGCAGTAGCAGACGGGGCACGCGACCCGGCAGTTGTAGCAGTTGACGCAGGCGGACAGCTTGTCGGCAAGCGCCTCGAAGCTCCCTGTCTCCGCCCGATACTCGGCGAATTTTTTATCTCTGGCCTCCGTGCGCGCCGCGATTAGCTTCTTCACCGCTTCGTCCCGGCCCGTCGGCGCCCCCCCCGCCTTCACACCCGATTTGCCCAGAGCCGCCTCGCCTTTCGGGGTCACGGCTTCGATGAAGACACCGCCGTCTCCCGCGCCGATGGCACACAGCCTCATATCGACGTTCTCAGCCGTCGGGAATTCACAGATCCGACAGGCACCGGCGATGTCGAAATCCTCCACGGCGGTCTTGCCAGCCTGAGCGTTTTCCAGGAAGAGCTCGGAGGTCTTTTCCAGGTCCTCGAATTTAGCGAAATCCGTGTTCTCATAGCGGCCGTAGCAATCCAGGCCGATCAGGAGGACGTCCTCGAGATTCACCTGTTTCAGCTTGACGAGCTCGACCACCGCGCGGATCTCGCAGGGTCGCAGCACCATTGCCAGCCTCCGGCCGGACGGACGCGCGGTGAGGGACGAGGCGATCTTGGCGCCGCTCACGGCGGCAACAGGGGCAAACGGGTCCACCCGGTCCATGTTGGCAGCGGAGGTCACCAGGGTGAGCCGGACCCCTTTCTTCTGAGCCATCGGAACGAGGACGGCGTCAACCGCGCCATTTTCAAGCATGCCTTTGAAAAAACCGGCCAACTGCCTGTTCATCTCGTCTTTTTGAAAAGACAATTTAGCGAACTTAGCCATTTTGAGTCGTCTCCGTGTCTTCAGACTGCCAATTGCCCCAGGCTCCGCAAAGGACTCGGCCCCAGCTGTTTGATTTTTTCCGTCATCTCAAAGGCGACTTCCTGCAGCATGGTCCCTTCGCTGGCAGCGATCCACCTGAGCCAGAAACGATCTTCCCCAATTCCGTATTGCTTCAGGACCTCGGTGACGAGTGCCACCCGACGCCGCGCCTTGTAGTTGCCATTGATGTAATGGCAGTCTCCCGGCCAGCACCCCCCAATCAAGACCCCATCCGCCCCATTCAGGAAGGCCTTGAGGACGAATTTCGGATCGACCATGCCACTGCACATCACCCGGATGATCTTGATGTTGGGCGGGTAACTGAGACGCGAAGTACCGGCAAGATCCGCTGCGGTAAAGGTGCACCAGTTACAAAAGAAGGCCACGATTTTGGGTTCAAATTCGCTCATCGCAACAGATCGGAAGAGCGTCGTGTAGGGAAAGAGTGTAGATCTCGGTGGTC
>CALBZH010000792.1 GCA_937889795.1 uncultured Syntrophobacteraceae bacterium
CTGGTCATCACGCCCTCTAATGAAGGCGCCAGTAACCATTGTATCATGGAGAACCGAAGCCATGTGGGGCAAGTTCTTTTCGACTGGCT
This sequence comes from uncultured Syntrophobacteraceae bacterium, assembly GCA_937889795.1. Taxonomy (GTDB): domain Bacteria; phylum Desulfobacterota; class Syntrophobacteria; order Syntrophobacterales; family Syntrophobacteraceae; genus CALBZH01. Next base: position 90 of record CALBZH010000792.1, read on the forward strand.
CGATGACGTTTTCAAATAGAGCCGCCACGGAGGTCTTTCAATAACGCCTGACGGCGAGGGGAAAGCCCTTGTCCGCACCCCTGACTGCCGTAACCTCAATGCCTCCCCCAGTCTTTCGCCCCCCCGGGCCATCCTTGACGTGGCCAAGCCCGACACCGTTTCGAGCTCCCTCACCATCAGCCCATGGGGGTTGCCCCCCACCCTCACCAGGCCCGGAGAAGCCGGAGCCTGGCCTCACCTATTGCATGCAAGTACTTTAGCCTACATTCTTGCGTGAAAGACACTCGCACCTTGCTCTACAGGCACCACTGATGACCCATTTGCGAAGGAGTCATCCATGCAACCGCAAGCCCCTGTCGTAGAGCCAAAAATGAAAGCAAAGATACTGAAATATCGATGGGCTGGCTCCTGTCATGATTCGGCCTTCCTCCATGACAGCCACGCCGGGCTTCGGAGCCCCACCTGCGCGATGACGCCAAAGCTCACGTGCATTGCACTAGACATTCTACTTAGTGTCTGGTATATATTACTTAGTACCATAACCGAAGTACGTAAGAATCCAGGTGAGCTGCTGCTATCCCGAGCCGGAATTGTGCGGGCTTGGGGGCGTGCTTCGGTCCAAACCCTGGTGCTTGCCTCGACTTCAGACGGCAACGGGATCCTTTTGCGGGACGAGGAGTGGATTGAGAGCCGCGAAACCAGGTTGGCTCCCATTTTTACCACCCATGGAGGAACGATCATGACTCGCAGAAAAACAAGTCTTGTTTTCGCGGCCATTTTGGTGACCGTTCTCGGGATCACGGTCAGTGCCCCCGCACAGCCCGTCGTGCCGAAGTTTGGGTCGGTTGGGCTCGTCACGACACCCCACGGTTTTCCACAATCTTATTCCGACAGCGCCAATCCGGTTAACACCGTGGTGCTGTGCATCGATGAGCTGGATCCGTTCTGCATCACAACCCCACCCGAAACCAACGGATCATTCAATCCCGGGTTCGGGGACGAGGGCTTCTACTGGATGGCGGAAGCGGATGCGGACCCGCCCTTGGTGGGCGGCGGCAGAGCGTTGTTGGTGCTGGCGGTCGAGGCTGCCTATGGGGGCGCGGGTGCCGTCAACAACGGTGATCAGATGGTCTTCGGGCGCATTCGGATCCGTGTGGACGTCCCTTCCGCGGGGGATTACCGTGTGATTCACCCTTATGGCACGAAAATATTTCGTAGCGTGACCGTGGCCGACGGCATCAACTACACGGAGGACATCGGCGCGTTCGACAACCTGCTGGTCGCGGACCCCATCCCGACCGCGCCTCCGCTTGCTTCCTCGACCATCGCCATTCGCGCCGCCAACAATTTCATGGGCACCCAGGCGAGTCCGCTACTGCAAAGTCTGCTCAAATGGGACCCGGACGTTCTTCCAGCGGCCCCCCCCCGGCTACATGGGTGACCCCGGGGTGCTGCACACCGTCGTCGGCAGTCCCACCGGCTTCAACCGGTTTCGCATTGAGAAGATAGGGGAGGAGGCGACTGTTTTTGCGGAGACCGATCTCTTTGGCGTCATGGGCAAGCTCATTTCGGATCCCCCTCCTGATGTGGTCGACCATATCTATCCTGATGCAATTCCCAAGAACCTGCAGAACGTCGGAGAGATCTACAGACCCGCCGGCCGCCCGGGATACCCCGTTGGCTACCCTGTCTTCTACGAGGACAACCCCACTCCTTTCCCTGCGGCTCCAACGCGGGGCGTGCAGCTGACCATCTGTCCCGCCGTTGACCCCATGTGCATCTCAGCTCCCGTGGATCCCGCGGATGCCGCATCCGTCGCGCTGCAGGCAGGCGATGAGTCGTTTTTCTCGTCTGCCGGTGCTCGAGTCAACATGCCAAACCTTCCCGGAGGAAGAGCCGGGAGAGGGGAGCTGGTGCTGGCCCTGGAAGCGGCATTCGGTGGGGACGGTTCCGTCCGTGACGGCAACCAGATGGTGTTCGGCCGCATCCGGATCCGGATCGATACCCCGCGTGCAGGGGACTACATCGTGACCCATCCATACGGCGAGCACACGTTCACGGTCACCCAGGCCGACATGACCGACACAGGCGGGAGACGAGCGATCAACTTCACCGAAGACATCGGGGGCTTCAACCCCTTTCAGAACGATTCGACGTTTCGAGCTCAAGAGCCGGCCCAGATGTTCGACCGCGCGCTGTACGGCAAGATTGGACCGAGCTTTCTCACCTGGCCAAATTACCTCGCTGATCCAAGCCTCAACATCGACGGTGTCCAATATATCGGCGACCCCAACGTGGACCACGAGGTGACCGGCAGCACGCTGACCGATGGACAGGGACTTCCCCAGAATTATTTCAGAATTCGGGGACCCAACGGACTCGACGTGAGGACCCGGTTGTTCAGCGTCTCGGGCAAGGTTTACGATCCAGCCACGTTCGAGGTGATTCCTCCCGACACGGCTCCCATTGCGAATCCCGACACGGCCGTCACCAGGCAGAATGTCGCGGTGGTCATCCCCGTGCTCGCCAACGACACCCTGGTGGATGGAGTCACCCCCGTCGGCGCGATCAACGAGCTGACACTGGGGAACCCGACCGTCAACGGTCCTTTCAACGGGACTGTCGTGGGGAACGTCAACAACACGATCACGTATAGGCCAAACGCCAACTTTTTCGGGACCGATTCCTTTACCTATACCTTCACGATGGCGGAGGGTGTCTCCAATGTCGCGACGGTCACGGTGACGGTCACCTCGACCGAGAGACTCACCCTCACCAGGGCCCTCGTGAACAGGCGAGGCATCGCGGCCACGAGGTTGGGACCTTTGTGGACCATCACGGGGCGGACAACCGCTCCCGGCGCGGTGATTTCCATTCATGCGGGCACCAGTCTCGCCGACCCTCTGATTGCCACCGTGACCGCTAACCGCCTCGGTGTCTGGTCGTTGAACCGCAGGATCCCCGGACTCCTCCCTCCCGTGGGCAGGACTCCCCTCTTCATCTCCTCATCCGGGGGCGGTACGCGTGCCGGCTTTGCCACCGTGCGCTGAGATAAACGCCTGACAACCTCATCCAGGGGCCTGCTCCGCGGGGCCCCTGGATCCTTTCGCACGGCCTTCACGAAAAGCCACGCCACGGATACCCGGCAATAGGCGGCGCGTGCCCCAGTCGGCCCCCAAGCGCGTTCTGTCGTTCTTGAAAATACACCGCAAAAAGGTGACGGCCCCCGCCTCCCACCGTCGGCGTGGGTAGACCGTGTGCTGGCACGTGCCATTCGAGACCGTTGGTTTCAGGTTTCAGGTTTCAGTGTTCAGGTTTCAGTCAAACGGCTTCTGGCCTCTTTCGCTGACACCCGAAACCAGACACCCGACACCTTGGCCAAGGGGAATTAGCAACGGGCGTGAAGTGCACCCTTTGCTGGCCTTGCCGTTGAGCTTCTCGCCCACACAGCGGAGACAGCTTCTTACTCTCTCGCCTTGGACAGATTCCGTATTGTTCGTCCTTTTCCATTCCGCTTTCGATGCTTATTATGATAATTCACAATCAGCAGACCGGGTGAATCCTGGAAAAACATCTCCCGCACACCGCGGCTCCAACAGGCAGCCCAGGGCGGCCCCGTGATTCGGGCCTTGAGCGTCTAACCTTGTATCCGTTAGGGAGGACCCATGTCATTTCTCAGCAAGCTTTTCGGGAAAAAGGAAGAAGAACCGACCATCGATCCCCTTGAAGATCTGGTCCTCGAGAAGATGCAGGCCGGCTATCTGGTTGATTATGATGGCAAGACCTACGAAGTCCTGGCCCACCACACGCACGACACGGGGGACGGCTTTCGGGGAGACGACTGGGAGCTGCGGAGCGATGGTGAAATGCGGTACTTGACCCGCGTCGAAGCGGATGGATCGTATTGGAGCTTCACGCGCAAGATCCCCATCGGGATGATCGATGGCCGGCTCAAGAAGTACATCCAGGACAACGGCGACCCTCCCGAGCAGCTGGAATACGAGGGAGTGCTGTACGCGATGCAGAGCTACGGCGGCGCCAAGTATTACCGAAACGGCAAGGGCCCGGAGATCCCTTTTCTTTACTGGGACTACGAAGATGATGGGCGCGTGAAGGTCCTGAGTATCATGCAATGGGGTGACGTCGAATTCGAAGCCTATGTCGGTCAGTACGTGGAGGAGTATCAGTTCACCAACATCCTTCCAGGCAAACGTCGTTCCTGACACGGCGGTCTCTTTGGGGAGTTGGACCATGAAGAACCTGCGACCAGTTTTCCTCGCCGTCCTTCTCGTGACGCTTGTGGGCTGCGGCGGCGGTGGGGGTGGACAGACTCTCGATCAGCTTCAAGCCAAGCTGGACAAGATTCCCGAATACAGTGTCATTCTCGCGGACATGAATTCCAAGGGGTTGTTCACCCAGGACTACTTCCACCGTTACGCGGTCATGACCGTCGAGCGGAAGAAAGACCAGCCCGAGGCCCAGCCGACGGTCAAACAGAATATGACCAACTGGATCCGCGTGGACAAGGAAACCTACGAAAAATACAAGCCCTCGCTCGGCATGACGATCCTGGCCAAGCGCCAGGACGGCACCATCGACAAGGTCCCGCAGCCTCCCGCGTACCAGTACGTTGGAGACTCCCGGTTCGGACGCTGGGAAAAGGACAGCCAGGGCGACCAGGCTTGGAAGTGGATTGCCACGGCTGCCCTCCTGTCTCAGCTCTTCGACCAGGTTGGAGCGACCTCCGGCCCTCGAGGCGGTCCTTCCGTCCACTACCGCGACTATGAGGACTACCGCTCTTCGAGCTCAAGGGGGGTCCCCTACTATGGACGCAGGGACAGCCAGGGGCGGACCGAGTTTGGTACCCAGGGGACCGTCACCCAGAAATCCAACCCGGGGTTCTTCGAGCGCCAGCAGGCGCGCATGGCCGAGCGCAAGGAATCCTTCGCAGGAAAGGTGGAATCGAGAATGGGACGCAGTGCCCCCCCCTCTTCCTCGCGAAGCTTTGGCTCGAGCCTCGGAAGCGGCAGCCGCTCCAGGCGCTGATTGGAAAACCCAACGCACAGACCACCAAGGGAGGCAAGGCATGTTTCTAGGGACGATCATGCTCGCCGCGGTTTTCCTGGTCGCGGTACTGATTCTCTTCGTTATCGGCAAGGGCGCGTTTGCTCTCGCACATCGATCCTTCAGCTTCAAAGACCAGCTGGTCGAGCGGGACAACCTGGCTTTTTCCATTGCCGTATGCGGCTATTTCATCGGGCTGACCCTCGCCGTGGGGGGCACCCTCTCGGTCCCGCACATTTCGCTCACAGTGGATCTCATCGACATCTTCCTCTACGGCGTCATCGCCATCGTCCTCCTGAATCTTTCGGCCCGCATCAACGACTGGATCATCCTCACCCGCGTGGATGCGGAAGCGGAGATCATCCAGGATCATAACGCCGGCGTCGGGATGATCGAGGCTGCCAATCACATCGCGGTCGGACTGATCATTTACGGCACGCTGGCCTCGGGAGGAGACGTCGTGGCCGTCCTGGCTTTCTGGCTATTGGGACAGACCACGCTGGTCGTGGCCTCTCTCGTGTACCACTGGATGGCCCCCTACGACGTGCAGCAGGCCATCGAGCAGGACAATGTCGCTGTCGGAACCGCGTTCGCCGGCATGCTGCTGGCGATCGGCAACATCGTCCGTTTCGCGTGCCAGACCCCTTTCGTTTCCTGGACGCAAAACCTATCTTACTACGCCAGTGTCGTGGTTTTCGGGCTGGTGGTGCTGCCCTTGGCGCGTCTCGTGACCGACAGGCTCATCCTTCCCGGAAAGAGACTGACTGATGAGCTCATCCGACAAGAAAAGCCCAACATCGGTGCCGGAGCCCTGGAGGCGACGGTCTACGTGGCGATGTCTTTCCTGGTCGGGTGGTGCATCCGATGAGGTTGCGCGGCGTGGAGGGCAAGGGGACCGAACACCCTAGGAATCAATGACCTGAATGGAGGAGACAAGAATGACAACCTGCATTGACACCATCAAACACTACCTTTCAGACCTGCAAATCGCGGTCGTCGAGGAGGACCCGGCGGAAGAATTGCTCATCGTCGACGACGAGGAAAACGGCATCAAGAACCTGTTCATCGACTGCGAGGAGCCGATCGTGATCATCGAGCAGCTGATCATGCCGGTCCCCGACGGGAACAACGAGCAATTCTTCAAACGGCTCCTCCAGATGAACGCCACGCTCGTCCACGGCGCCTTTCTCTTGGACGATCAGTGCAAATACGTCTTCTTTCGTGACACGCTCGAAGCGGCAACCCTCGACAAAGAGGAGTTGGAAAGCTCGATCAGATCACTGGCCCTGGCCATGGCCGAGCACGGTGATGAATTGTTGCAGTTCAGCAGTCAAGCATAAGGAGCGGACAGATGCCTGGAATATTTGAACGACTCTTCAAAGTTGGCCAGTCGGAAGCCCATGCCATCGTGGACAAGCTGGAAGATCCCATCAAGTTGACTGAGCAGGGAATCCGCGATCTCAAAAATGACCTTGGGCAGGCCATGCAGAGCCTCGCCGAAGTGAAGGGACTCGCCATTCGCCTCAAGAAGCAGGCAGACGACTCATCCAGGTTGTCCCAGGATTACGAACGTAAAGCCATGCTGCTTTTGCAGAAGGCCCAGGCAGGGGAGATGGACCCGGGGCAGGCGGAGTCTCTGGCCACAGAGGTCCTCCAGGAGAAGGAAAGCGCCGACAGGCGTGCTGCTTCGCTTTCTCAGGATTACCAGGCTCAAAATAGCATGTGTCAGCAACTCCAGAGCAAGGTCGACGACCTGAGAAAGACCATCTCCACCTATGAAAACGAGCTCGTGACGCTCAGGGCCCGCGCCAAGACCGCAACGTCCATGCGCAAAATCAATCAGCAACTGTCCCGCGTCGACTCATCGAGCACCATCGCCATGCTCGAAAAGATGAAACAGAAAGTGACGGAGGAGGAATCCCTCGCCACGGCCTACGGCGAGGTCGCTGGAAGCAACGTGAGCATCGAAGCCAAAGTGAATGAAGCTCTCAGGGCTCCGTCTTCGGCCGGGGGGCAGAAATCGCTCGAGGACCTCAAGCGCAAAATGGGATTGCTCCCGCCGACTTAGAGACTCAGACACCCGCAGGGCACAATGACACGGAGACGCGGGGGAGGATTTCTCGCTAGCGATGCCGGGAGCAACGGGGATCACCTGAAACCCCGGGAAGACCGATTTATCCCAGGTATGGGGTAGAGCCTCGCAGCGCACTTTCTCTCCCCCCTCTCCGCATTTCCCCCTCTCCCCCTCTCCCAGTCTCGCCTTCTCTCATCCTTTCGCATCCTGCTGGCTTCCGGCCAATCGCGCGGGAGCGGGTAGGCAAGCCGCCAGGACAGCCGCCACGCCCGTCAGGAGTCCCGCCGCCAGGTAGGCCGTGGTGAAGCTCCCGGTCGCCTTTGCGATGAGCCCTGCCGCGCTGGGGCCGATGGCCTGGCCGATGGCAAAGAAGATGGTCACGGTCGCGAAAGCGGACGCCGCTCTCGAAAGCCCGAGATAGTCCCCCATGGCGGCGGCCATGATGGCCGGGATGGCGAAAACGGCCAAGCCATAAAGGGCGATCGACACCAGCAGCACCGCGGTTCCGAGCTTTAGGCCCGCAAGGAGATAGGCGGCGGTCTGCACGGCAAAAACGAGGGCGATGCCGCGGTTGCGCCCGATGACGTCCGACAGAGCGCCGAAGCACACCCCCGAGAACAGGCTGAAGAATCCGACCCAAGACCAGTAGAGCCCCGCCGTCTGCTCATCGAGGCCATATTCACCGACCATCGTCGTGACGATAAAGGTGCCGTAAACCATGAACGTCACGCCAAAGATCATGTAGAGCACCCCCAAGCAGACCAGGATTCCCCCATCCTTGTGCTGTCGCGGGGCATTGAAGAGATCTTTTGGGACGGCTGCCGGACGACCGACCGGCTCCAGTCCGAGCTCCGACGGGTTGTTGCGCAGCAGGAGCACCGCGCAGACCGCCGCAGCGAGCGTGATGAGCCCCAGCCATTGCCAGCTGTCCCGCCAGCCTTCCGCGCCATGGAGTCGATTGAGAAATGGAATGAAGAAGCCCGCGAAGATGATGGCGCATCCGTTTCCTGCAATGATCAGTCCTGCCGCTCTCCCCCGCTGCTCGCTGTGGAACCAGTAGCTCACGAGCGCCATCATGGGGATATTGGCAAACCCGCTTCCCAGCCCGACGATTCCGTACAGCAGGCAAATCGTGACGAGGCTATCGGCTCGGCTGATTCCGAGCATGCAGAGGGCGATCAGGAAGAGGCCTGCGGCAATGGTGGGGCGTGGCTGAAATCGACGGAGCAAAAGGGGAGATACCAGAACCGAAGCCAGGTATCCGATGAAATTTCCGGTTCCGATGAACCCCATGCGGTCGGGGGAAAGGCTCAGTCCCACTTGCATCGAGGGCAGGATCATGCCGAAGGCGAAGCGGGCAAGCCCCAGACAGGCAAAGAGGACCATCGCCCCCGCGGCGACAATGACCCAGCCGTAGTGTATCTTTCGAGGAGTGCCTCCAGCAGTCATGCAAGCCTCTTTCGGAGACTTGATTCAGCTTCCATGGAAAACCTTCCTTCTTCAAGGGGGAGGATCATCGGCGTCAACTCAAGAGCTTGCACATACGCCGGGATGACGACCAGGGGAGCCCCGAAACGCTCTCATCGTTCGTTCTGTCCTCGGTCACGGCGGTCCCCAGGGATGGGGTTACCGGGATCGTGAACGTTTTTTCGGTGGGGTCAGGAGCCGGTACCCCTGGTGCAGGCCCGTCTCAAGGGTCGGCCTGGCACTTTGAGCGAACTTGTATTAACATCTTTTTCAGGGAGATGATATCGAATCGATCAGCCCAGGAAACGGAGGCTATCCCATGCTCAAGTCGGTCTCGCTCGCTTGCGTCCTCGTTCTGCTGTTCGTCGGCCTCGGCAATGCCCGGTCCCAAGCGGCCTCACTCACGGCCGAGGAGATCCTGGACCGGGTGGACGACCTGTACCGGGGAACGTCGAGCCACGGCAAGATGACCATGGTCGTTGTGACCGAGCATTGGAAGCGAACCCTTTCCCTCGAATTCTGGTCCAAGGGCAAAGACAAATCCCTCATTCGAATCACCGCCCCCCTCAAGGAAAAAGGCACCAGTACGCTTCGATCGGGAAACGAAATCTGGAACTATCTCCCCAAGGTCAACCGGGTGATCAAGCTTCCCTCCTCCATGATGTCCGCATCCTGGATGGGCTCCCATTTCACGAACGACGACCTGGTTAAGGAAAGTCGCTTCACGCAGGACTACACGTTCAAAATTTCTTACGAAGGGGCTCGCGATGCTCAGGAAATCGTCGAGCTTACCTGCACTCCGAAGCCCGAGGCACCGGTCGTCTGGGGAAGATCGGAAGAGCGTCGTGTAGGGAAAGAGTGTAGATCTCGGTGGTC